>CALDNY010000063.1 GCA_937914685.1 uncultured Kordiimonadaceae bacterium | reverse complement strand
ATATATAAAGGACGTCACTTTTTTCCTGATCGCCGATGCCATTTTGGTCTAACGCCTGCATCACATCATCCACCGCGGCCATAAATTCGTTATCACTGATGTTCATACTTTTGTGAGCGCTGATCATATCTTTACCTTTATAAACTTCTGGTCCGCCAGCACCGGTGATGAAAAAATCCGCTACAGATTTTTTCACTGCCACAGCATCACTGTCTTTAAATCTTGCTTTAAAAAGCGGATTTACCATATGTAAATCAACAAGATCATTAGATATTTTTATGATATTTTCTTCAGCGCCTAGGCGTTCAAACAAAGACTTTGTCATATATATATTCTTCCTTTTATGTTATAGACTTACTTTTATATTATAGACTTTTAGGTATTTTTAATTCAAAAATCACATTCTGTTTCAAGTTATCAATTAGGTGTAATTTTTAATATTTTTGCCATTGGCCCGTCTTCGATAACGTAAATCACACCGTCTGGCCCTTGATTGATATGGCGGTAACGCGTGGCCTTTTCATCCAATAGTCTTTCTTCGCCGACCACATGATCACCAGCAAGAACCAATCTTGCAATATGCTGTGATGATAGGCCGCTTAAAAAGAGGTTTCCTTTCCACGCAGGAAATAAATCACCCTTATAAAACATCATCGATGAAGGCGCCATTGAAATAGGGCTCCAAAAATATATCGGTTGTTCGACACCCTCTTTGGCAGAAAATCCTGCTCCAATGACTTTGGTACGCCCCATTTTACCGTAGGTTACCTCAGGCCAACCATAATTCTTGCCCGGTTTAATAATATTCACTTCATCGCCGGCATAAGGCCCTTGGTCCGCCGCCCACAGCTCGCCGGAGGCTGGGTTGAAAGCAAGACTATATGAATTACGAAGTCCCACCGCATAGGCCATGGGGTTAACGCCATCTTGACCAATGAAAGGATTATCTTTGGGGATAGATCCGTTTTTATTAAGCCTTAAAACCATACCCAGATTATCTGTCAAATCTTGCTTACCCATCGGGCTTTTGCGTTGGGTCGTGATCAGTAATTTACCTTCTTTATCAAAAGTCATACTGCTAGGTACAGTGTCAATAAGCACTTTAAATCTATCAATTGATTTTTCGTCTTTTGATAATTGCGCACGCGCCACACGCCACACGCCAAATGGATTGGCTGCTTTTTCCTCTCGGGAAAGTTTATTCCATAGGGCCATGTCCGCATTTGATTTTTTATAAGCATCGTCGGAGTTATCACTTTGCATACCTTCTGGTGCGGCATGATAACTAAAATAAATCACTCTATTTTTTTCAAATTCAGGGTCAAGAATGATGTCATTTAAACCGCGTGATCCAAAAGCGCGAACAGCCGGCATGCCTTTAATAGCATCAGAGACCGTCCCATCAGCACTAATGATACGTAGTCTTCCTGGCACTTCTGTGACTATCATTTTTCCACTTGGCAAAAACACCATACTCCATGGACGATTTAATCCACTTACAAATTCCGAGACTTTAAAAGGTGGACTTTTATTAGCAATCGGCGCTCGTGTTTGTCCAATATAGGCAGGAGTTGAAGCTTGCGGTCCTTCAAATACTTGTTGCGCATTTGCAGAGAAAATCATCGAACCGCTTATGATAATCACGATTGCGCTGTAAAATACATTCTTCAACATCATTTTGCCTCCTTTTATAATAATATTAAACAACTATAGAATATCACTATTATCAAATCAATCTGATTTGAATTTTTTGAAAACCATAACCGCTAAATATAAATTCTATATTGCCCTTGTGATGCTTTACAAATATACATATTGTTAAATTTATTGATAGATGAGGAACTAGAATGACAATCACCCTTCATAAAGGCGACCTAAGCCCCGATATAACATTCAGTGGCACGGTTGCAATTGATACGGAAACATTAGGTCTAAACCCACACCGTGATCGCCTGTGTCTGGTTCAGCTATCCTCTGGCGACGGCAATGCTCATCTTGTGCAAATTGATGCAGAGCAAAAAGATGCGCCTAATTTAGTAAAACTTCTCGAAGATAAATCTATTATTAAAATTTTTCATTTTGCCCGTTTTGATGTGGCCATGCTCAAAAAAGGACTTAATGCAGATGTTTCACCAGTTTATTGCACAAAAATAGCCTCAAAACTGGTGCGTACTTATACAGATCGCCACGGGTTAAAAGATTTATCGCGCGAGCTTTTAAATATTGATTTATCCAAACAACAGCAAAGCTCAAATTGGGGCGCCGATCACTTAAGCGAGGCTCAGCTTGAATATGCAGCATCGGACGTCTACCACCTTCATGAACTGATGGGAAAACTTAATCAAATGCTTGAAAAAACAAATAGAGTAGCCCTAGCAGAAAAATGTTTTGAATTCATCCCTACAAGATGCGCTCTTGACCTTGAGGGTTGGGATAATATTGATATTTTCGCCCATAGCTAAATTCTTTTTAATTTATACAGAAACCATAA
>CALDNY010000062.1 GCA_937914685.1 uncultured Kordiimonadaceae bacterium | reverse complement strand
TTATATTTTGGCGTCCAAGGAAAATTTAACTTTAAAAAAACTTTGTAACCGCGCCGCCTTATTTGCAAACGTAGCGCCTCCCTTATTTTCTGCACCAAATTCTTTAATCATGGCTATTGCCGCCGTCACTGAAGCTCTGTTTCCTAAAGCTAGTTTAACGCCTGAAGGGGTAAGACTGAGCCGCTTTTATTGGTATTTTGATGCAAGTCTTGCCCGTGCTGATCTTAATCTTAATTGCCGCTCCCTTGAGCAGACCTTAATGGATACTCTTGAGTGGCTTAAGGGGCGAGAGCAGAAAAAAATCAACACTATAAATTGGAATCAAAATGAAAATTTTATTGATTAATCCCCCTTGTGGAGAGCTAACCATAGGGCTTAAAAACCTCACTAAGATTGAGCCTTTAAATTTGGAATTATTAGGGGCTGTGCTTAAAGATCGCCATCAGGTCAGATTGGTGGATATGGAAGTAGCCCCCGGCGATTTAAAGCGCATGTTGAAGGATTTTACTCCCGATATTGTGGGCGTTACATCAGAAGCGGTTCATGTGGAGACGGCAAAACAGGCCTTGCGCTTATGCAGGATGGCCGCGCCGCGTTGTCTTACGTTGGTTGGCGGACACCAAGCGACCGTGTGGCCAGAAGATTTTAATGATCCCATTGTTGATATCATTGTTTGCGGTGAAGCAACGCAAACCATCATTGAAATATGTGATGCTCGACAATATGGTGCGAATATTTATAAACCGATTAACTTTAAACATATTAATGGGATTATGATCCGTGACGGCGATCAATTTGTGGCCACAAAATATCGCCCTTTACCAATGACACTCGACGATCAGCCGATGCCTGATCGAAGTTTGACCAAAAAATACCGGTCCGAATATTATTATTTGTGGGAAAAGAATGTTGCGGCGGTACGCAGTTCTGTTGGTTGTAGTTTTCCTTGCACTTTTTGTTCCCCTAGAATTTATTCAAAGGGCGGCTTTATTCCGCGCGCACCTGAATTATTATTAGAAGAAATAGAAGGCTTGGAAGAAGAATTTATCTATCTATGTGATGATCATGCCTTTCATGACCCGGAGCGCATGCATAAGCTTGTCGATATGTTGTTGAGCAAAAATATTAAGAAACGCTATTTTACCTATGCTCGCGTAGATTCTATTGCTGCCAATAAAGAGCTATTTGCCCTGTGGGCGCGGGCCGGATTGCAACTTGTGATGTCGGGGCTCGAATCTCTTGATTATGAAACCTTAAAGAAAACGGGCAAGAGAGTTGAACCAGGCCGCGATATAGAAGCCTTAAATATTCTGGAGGAACTTGGTATTGGTATGAGCGCGGGATTTCTTGTAGAAGATAATTTTACCGCCAAGGATTTTCAAAAAATTGATGATTTTGTCGCCAAGCATCCCGCGATTATTTTGACGGAATATACGCCTTTAACCCCGCTTCCGGGGACGGTACTTCACCGTAAAGTTCAAGATAAACTCATTACCAATGAGCGACAATTTTATGATTTGCAGCATTTCTTATTGCCCACAAGGACGCCTGCTAAAAAGCTTTATAGTTTAATGCGCGATGCTTATGGACGGGTCGTGGTGCGGGTATTTTTCCGAGCCGGGCTTTATAAGCCGAAAAATTGGTCTTGGCATTATATTAAAATGTTTAAAGGCTTAATCCGCAATTTCTTTGCCCTTGGCAATGCTCATAAGAAAATTGACCATGTGGTTAGTTCTGATCATCAATTAGGGGAATGATGTGGAAGATGGTTTAAAAATAGACTATTTAGGATGGTCTGGTTTTCATATTCATAACCATAAAGACATTAATGTTTTTATTGATCCGCCGCGAAAAACTTCATTTATGAACGGTGAAAATATTATCTTTATCAGTCATGGTCACCCAGAACATCTGGGCGGTACCCTTGATTATGTTAAGGATAAGTCATCACAGCAACCAACAACGATCATTGCTTCAAAAAATGTCTGTAGCTATTTAAAACATCACTGCCAGCGCGATTATGTAAATTTTATCAACGTGCGTTCATTAGAAAGACGCATATTAACACCCACTATAAGTTTTGAAGCCTTTAAATGGTCCCATATGCCGTTATTACCGCCGGGTATTGGCGCGGCATTAGGCCATCTATGGCAGCTTATTAAAGGCTACCGCACAGCGTGGCGTATCATTAAAATGTCTTTAGGTGGCCCATTTGGTGCAGGGGAAATGCTCGGCTATGTCCTAAAGTTTAAAAATGACCAAAATATAATCATCTACGGCGAAGGTTTGCATAGAAATTGTAATCTCAAAGATGTGAAGGCAATAGGTGATAAAGCAAAAGGATCAACACTTTTGGTGGCGGCAGAACCAGAAGACAGTGAAGAACTGCCTGATCTAATTAATACAAGTGGAGCTCAACGCGTCATTCTTTATGAACCACATGGGCTGTGGCGCGATATATTTAAACTGCCCCATATTGATCTAAAAGCGTTAAAAAATACCCTTACAAAAGGCGGAATAAAAGCTGAAATCGCCCATAAAATATAATGTCGTTTATATTATTCTATGGCCCATGCTTTACCAATATCATCAAAGGCAACACAGCCCTTAAAACCACCGGGAATTGGATCATATAAAAGTTCTTGGCTGGCGCCCACTTCGCAGGTGTAATAACCAAAAAGTGTCATTTCCCTTAACTCACGGTAAATCGGCTTTCGTGGGTTTTTACCAATCGCAGCATTCAATTCTGTTCCTAATTGATCAAGAACCTGACTTTGTTGTGTTGCTGAAAGATCAGAAAATCTTTTTGAATAATCTGCAATGATTTTGGCGTCTAGTTGATCAAGATCGCTTAAGAAATTTACCCGTTCTTGGGGGCGCATCCAGTTGGCAACAAGATCATCAATTAAATAATCAACATGAACGGCCTTTGCCCCTAAAGTATCTGTGTCGGGGATAATGGCATTGGCAATATCCCCGACCAGATCAAATTGATTTTTACTTAATGCTTTTAAATCTAGATTTTCCACTTTGCTTGGTGCTTGAACGCCATTATCACACGCTGTGATTAACGATAAGGATAACGAGCCGCCCATTATAAGCGTCATGCGGTGTAAAATTTCACGGCGGTTTAGGTCATTAAAAGCAGTCATTTTTTTCCTACATTGCTGTTACATAATTATAAATAAGCCAAATACTTGTTATCAGTATCATGGGTATTGTCCCGATCATGCCAACAGCGCGAAATATGGTGGGAGCACCATTGACCTTAAGGCCGAGCGGATGAAGAATGCGGCCAATTACGAGCATAGCACCAAGGATAATAATAGCTATTTGTCCTGTGGTGGCACTCATTTCCAAAAGGCCAAGCAAAATCAAGGCAAAGGGCGTATATTCAGTGAAGTTACCATGTCTTCGAATACGGCAGAAAAGTTCTTCATTACCACCGTCGCCAATCCCTACTTTAGCGGTACCGCGATAGAACCCTGCTTGTGCGGCAAGAATTACGCCAATAACCCCTAATAGGCCGGCACAAAGCGCCGTAATTGCTGGAAATATCATCATTTTTATTCTTCCTCTCTCATTGTTGAAATTTAAGGCATTTTAGAACGATTATTTAATATCCGATCGCCATACCATCTTTACGCATTTCACTAGCGCCCCAATAAACGCCTGATATGGGGTCTTTATAAATAGCTTGATAGCCACCAAAGGGGCCCTTTGTATACTTAACCTTATGACCACGGCGGCGTAGCTCATTGACAATATCCAGTGATACACCAGATTCAACTAACAATGTCCCCCCGTCTTCCATCCGTCCTATGATACTAGGTTGGCTTGAACCTACATGATCAAAGCGTGCCGCATCCCCCGCGTCTTGTACGGTCATACCAAAATCGATCATATTGACAATGATTTGTGCATGTCCTTGGGGCTGTACGGCTCCACCCATAAGGCCAAAACTCATCCACGGCTTACCGTCTTTGGTGACAAATGATGGAATGATGGTATGGAATGGTCGTTTGCCGGGCGCATAAGCATTTGGATGATCGGCCTCAAGTGAAAATAAGGCCCCGCGATTTTGAAGGACAAAACCCAGATTATCGGGGACAAGACCAGAGCCTAATTCCCAGAAATTAGATTGTATCAGCGAGACCATCATACCGTCTTTGTCGGCTACGGTTAAATAAATAGTGTCCCCTTCCAAAAGTTTAGGATCGCCGTGATCAACTTGGGTCGCTGCCTTATCCATATTAATCAAGGCCCGACGGTCATTGGCATATTCTTTGGACAAAAGGTGATCTATTGGATTTTTATAAAAATCAGAATCGGCATAAAAACGCGCTCTGTCTTCATAAACCAGTTTTTTTGCTTCGACAAATATATGCCAAAAATCAGCACTATCGCGCCCCATACTGGCAAGATCATACCCTTCCATAATATTAAGCAGTTGCAGGGCGGCAATCCCTTGACCACTCGGTGGCAGTTCCCAAACATCATAACCGCGATAATTTACAGAAACGGGTTCTACCCATTGACTGGTATGAGCGGCAAAATCCTCATAAGACAAAGGCCCACCAATACGCGCCATATAATCGGAAATGGTTCTTGCAATATCTCCTTTATAAAAAGCATCTCGTCCTTCACGAGCAATGGTTTCTAGAGTATTAGCAAGATCTGGGTTTTTAAAAACCTCACCCTCTGCAGGACTATGATCGCCGATAAGATAGAGCTTTTGCAAATTATCAAATTCTTCAATGACCCCTTTATCATATTCTTTTTTATAGTCTTTGATCCCCACATCCAAAACTTCGCCAATAACCTGCGTCATAGGAAAGCCTTTTCGTGCATATTTAATGGCAGGGGCAAGAAGATCAGACATTTTCATGGTGCCAAATTTTTTATTCATTTCAAACCAGCCGTCAACCACACCGGGAACGGACACGGAAAGTGCACCAAATAAAGGAATTTGGGTGGCACCTTCGCCAACGCGTGCTTTTAATTGATCAAGACTTTGGCCCATCGGCGATCTACCCGAGCCATTTAATCCGTGTAATTTTTTGCTTTTAGGATCCCAAATG
>CALDNY010000061.1 GCA_937914685.1 uncultured Kordiimonadaceae bacterium | reverse complement strand
AAAATAACAAATATTCTTGTCTATGGGAATCTTTTAGTTATGCTGAGGTCTCAATATATTATTTTTATGGGAGAGTGAGATGAAGAAGTTTGTTTATTTTTTAAGTTTTAGTTTATTAATGATTTTAAGTGCTGTGGCACAGAATAATCGGGTTGACGGTTTGAGACCTGACGCGCCAGAATTAGCTAAATTAGGCAGTTATGCTATCGGTGTTCGCACCCTTCATTTGAGCCATAAAAATCAAATTGATGTGCTTAATATTAAAGAGGGTGAAGCCCTTCCATATTACGACCGCCCCCTGACTGTTGAAATTTGGTATCCTGCTGACACTGAACAACATGGTGGTCAATATGACGGCGTTTATTTACGCGACGGGAAAACCAAAGTTACTCTTTATGGCTCTGCGGTACGTGATGCGCCCCCGCTGATAAGTGCTAAGCCTTATCCCTTGATCGTTGTATCTCACGGCTATCCGGGAAATCGTTTTCTCATGAGCCATTTTGGTGAAAATTTAGCGACCAAAGGTTATGTGGTTGTTGCCATTGATCATACGGATAGTAATTATCAAGATGCCGGCGCTTTCCCAAGTACATTACTGAACCGTCCCCTTGATCAGAAATTTATTTTAGACGAAATGACACGGTTTAATCATCAAAAAGGCCAGTTCTTAGAAAATATGGTTGATGCGAC
This sequence comes from uncultured Kordiimonadaceae bacterium, assembly GCA_937914685.1. Lineage (GTDB taxonomy): Bacteria > Pseudomonadota > Alphaproteobacteria > Sphingomonadales > Emcibacteraceae > Pseudemcibacter. The sequence continues at coordinate 2,898 of CALDNY010000061.1, read as the reverse complement.
GCAAGCTGGCCTAATCGGCTATTCAATGGGAGGATACGGCGCGGTTATTACTGCAGGCGCGGGTGTCTCCGAGCAAATTGCCGCCACTAAGGAAGTATCACCCAATGGTATTTTAAAACGCTTTAAACTGGGTAGTGAAGAATATGCATCAGTATTAGACGACCGTTTTAAAGCAATCATTGCCATTGGCCCGTGGGGTATGGAACGGGGTTTTTGGAATCTACAAAACCTTGCCGCGATCAGTAAGCCGATATTTTTTATGGCGGGTAGCCTTGATAAAACATCGGGCTACGAAAACGGTGTTAAGGCTATTTATAAGAATGCAATTCATATTAATCGTTATCTGTTGACCTTTGAAAATGCCGCTCATAATGCCGCCGCGCCCATCCCTGCGCCGCTTGAATCGGTTAATGCTTTTTACCCTGATGGAAGCTCCGCCTTTTCCCATTATAATGGTGTGGTGTGGGATAATGTTAGAATGAATAATATCGCCCAACATTTTGCCACCGCCTATTTTGATAAAATGATTAAAGGCGACCAAAATATGGATACTTACCTAAATCTTATCCCAAATTCAAATGATGGTGTTGAGGAGACTGAGTGGAAGGGCTTTAATAGCGGCAAGGCACATGGCTTGAAGTTAGAATATCTTCCCAAACAATAAAATTAAACAGCAAGGTTTCGACATACGGCGGAATATCGGTGAAGTTTTTCATTGTTATGTTTTTCAATAGAAACATCTAAAATGAGAATATCTCCGTTCTTTGTTACTCCTGAAACGGCCATACGGTCGCCCATGGGCCGTTTTTTATCGCCAGACTTTGAAAATTTATCGACATATTTATCGTGACTTCGGTGTGTATATATTGGCAAAAGAATAACCAACGGCTGGCCAAGAATTTCTTCTGCTTTATAGCCAAAAAGTTTTTCTGCAGCCTTATTAAAAAATGAAATATTCTTTTTATCATCAATGGCTAAGATTACGTCTTTGCTATCACCAATTTTATTAATAAAACTCTTTTGTTCTTCTAAAACTTTAATCATAAATTAAACTGCATTATTTTCCCAATGTGTATTTTACATCATGATCACGAAGCATGTAAAGGGCCGCACAAGCGGCCAGCATCGGCCATGCTGCATAGAATAACAGATCCATATTAATATATTGTTTCCATGATGAAAAAGTCGATAGGCCATGGAGAATTAAAACAAAGCCGTAAGTATATTTTTTCCATAAACCAGCCATGAACGCGATGATGATAAGCATTTCAAGGATGCCTATGATCATGATGACCGTGTTGCTCGAAAGACTGATATTATAAAAGCCATCCATAATTCTAACAGCATGATCAGGATTTGTGAATTTATCCAATGTCCAAACAAGCATCACGATGAAGATGGTTAAACGCATCAAAAATAGTGATGTTTCAAGCTTATTTTTATTAACAGATATAGTATTATTCATTTTAAAATCCCTCAATTTTTTTTAATTCTGAATAGTGACCATAACAAATTACTAAAAATATTCTACAATTGAATTATCACAATGGTGTGATTGTAATATTTGATCTATATGTTATTTATATTTGATAATTTTAATATGAGGCTTCTCTATGTTTAATAATGAACTTTTAAATGATATTCGCGAACGGTTTGAATATGTTGATCAATGCCCTTACCAAGGGCGGCGAATATTTTTTGAAAATGCTGGTGGGGCGCTTACGCTCAAATCTGTTGTCCAATGCTCACAAGAACTGGCAAAAGTGCCTGATAACCAAGGACGGGACAATCCCGCCTCTCATGAGCTTGTTAATATTATCAATCAAGCAAAAGAAAACACACGTGCCTTTTTAGGAGCCGCAGAAGGGCCGATTTTTGTAGGGGAAAGTGGTACGGAGCTTTTATTTAGGATCATTAGTGCAGCTATCCTTGGCGTTTCTAAAGGAAGTGATGTTGTTGGTAGTACGCTCGAACATCCCGCATCGGTTAGTGCCAGTATACGTTGGGCAGAGATCGGCCAGTGTCAGTATATAAGTGTCCCTCATAATGATGAAACTGGCTCTGTAACGGCGGATGATTACCGTGCTTATGTTACAAAAAATACCCGTGTGGCTACTATTTTACACACAAGCCCAGTGACGGGGATTTCTGTGGATGTTAAGGCGATTGCAAAAGCAATTCGCGAAATTTCGCCGCAATGTTTTATCATTGTTGATGGTATTCAACACGCCGCCCACGGGGCCTTGAATATTGATGATTATGATATTGATGGTTATGTGATCTCGCCCTATAAAGTGTTTTCCCGTCATGGTTATGGTATGGCTTGGGTTTCACCACGCCTTGGAATAATTCCTCATAATAGATTAATTGGCTCCCCTGAGGACCAGTGGGAACTGGGAACCCGTGATACGGCCTCCTATGCGACATTTACAAAAGTGGTTGATTATTTTAGCTGGCTTGGCGGTCATTTTAGCAATTCTGCCGATCTTCGGCAAAGATTAGTCGCAGCGGGTCAGGCTTTGACCAGTCATGAAAAAGATATTACCGATATTATGATAAATGGCACGTCTGATCTGATTGGCCTTAAAGACATGGATAAAGTCACTATCATTGGCGGCAATGATAATCCTCACCGTAAAGGGCTTGTCTCCATAGTGGTTGATGGCATGGACAGTGTTGATGTTGTGAGTAAATTAAGGGAAAATGGCATTAGGGTTCATGTGAGGAAGAATGATTTATATTCAGGAAATGTTCTAACTCCCTTAAATTATCCCTCCTGCATTCGTATTTCCATGTGCCACTATAATACGACTGATGAAGTGGTTCAGTTTTTGCGAGTAATGAAAAAAATTATATAATCATATTTTGAGACCTCTGCATAAGGTCTGATTTTGTTTA
>CALDNY010000060.1 GCA_937914685.1 uncultured Kordiimonadaceae bacterium | reverse complement strand
GGATCAGAGGACACATAAACCATGGTTCATGAAAAGATTTATTTCTTGCAATAAAATCGCAAAATAGTTTTTTATAACAAGCTGCCGGTTGTTGCAGATGAATTTTAGACCCCAGTGCAAGGGTATTGGAAACTATATTTCGACTTGGAATGATGGTGATCATTTATATCATTCCTTTGTCAAAATTATCTGGAAAACTTATTATTTGATGGAAAACCATGTGGCGGCATTCTGCCAACTTGACCACGTTTGCCGATCCAACCAATTAAATCAAGCTCAGTTCGGGTTTTACCGCCGCGCATTTCCCACGTTAAGCCATCTTTACTATTGAACGAAATAACATCGCCCATAGTAGCACCCTTATATTTTTGCATAATTGCACCGCGCCCTCGGGCCATTTGTGGTAATTGCTCGGTAGGGAATATCAGTAATTTTCTATTTTGGCCAATAATGGCAATAAAATCATCCTCCTCATCAATGACCCGTGCAATCACCGCCTTGTTTTTCCCGTCTTCCACATTCATAACTTGTTTGCCATTCTTAGTGCTGGCAATCACTTTATCCGCTTCAGCCATAAATCCACGCCCTGTGGCGGCAGCCACTATTATCATTGAGCCGGGCTTATAAATGAATAAGGAGACAATTTCTTCTTCATTAGCAAGATCAATCATCAAGCGCACCGGTTCACCGTGACCGCGTCCGCCTGGTAATTTATCGGCGCCAAGGGTATAAAACCGTCCGTTTGAGGCAAAGAGAAGAACTTTGTCAGTGGTTTGGCAGTGAAAGGTGAATTGCTGTTCGTCACCTTCTTTATATTTAATTTTATCATCAATGGCCACATGGCCCTTCATGGTTCTAATCCAGCCTTTTTTCGAGCAAATGACCGTTACAGGTTCTTTTTCAATCATCGCTTCAAGGGGGATGATCATTGCTTCGGGAGCAAAGGCAAATTGACTTCGCCTTGCCCCAAGTTCTGTATTTTTACCAAATTTCTTTTTCAGTTGCTTAATATCTGTCGCGATCGCCTTCCAGCGTAACTCTTCATTATTTAAAAGCTCTAACAAAACTGCTTTTTCTGCTTCGAGGGCAGTATGCTCGCCTTTAAGTTCCATTTCCTCTAATTTGCGCAATGAACGAAGTCGCATATTCAAGATGGCGTCCGCCTGAACTTCGGTTAATTTGAAAGTGTCCATCAGGAATTTTTTAACATGGTCTTCTTCGCGGATAATGCGGATCACTTCATCAAGGTTTAAAAAAGCAATTAAATAACCCGTTAGCACTTCTAAGCGGTGATCAATTTTTTCCAAACGGTATTTAGAACGACGAATAAGCACATCTTGGCGATGATCCAAAAACGCTTGTAATACTTCGCGTAAATTCATAACCCGAGGCATTTTTCCGCCTTCAAGTACATTCATATTCAAAGAAAAGCGTTGCTCAAGCTCGGTTAATTTATAAAGGCTTTCCATGAGCATTTCTGGGGCAACATTTCTGTTTTTAGGCTCAATAACGACACGAATATCTTCAGAACTTTCATCAAGAACATCTCCCAAAATTGGCAATCTCTTATTATAAATAAGATCCGCAATTTTTTCAATCAAACGAGATTTTTGCACTTGATAAGGAATTTCTGTGACAACTATTTGATACATGCCGTGAGGCAATTCTTCCACATTCCAATTTGCGCGCATGCGAAAACTACCCCGTCCCGTGCGGTAACTCTCAATGATGCTCTCGCGTGGTTCAACAATAGTCCCGCCAGTAGGAAAATCGGGGCCCTGAATGTAATCAACAAGTTTTTCAATGCCCGCATTAGGCGTTTTGATCAGATGAAGCAAAGCACCACATATTTCATCAACATTATGGGGCGGAATGCTCGTGGCCATACCCACGGCAATCCCCATAGCACCATTGGCTAGTAAGTTGGGGAAATTAGCCGGCATAACCGTCGGCTCTTCTTCTTCACCGTCATAAGTTTCCCGAAAATCAACGGTCTGCTTATCAATATCTTCCATTAGCGCCATAGCAACGTCGGTCATACGCGCTTCGGTATACCGCATAGCAGCGGCATTATCACCGTCAATATTACCAAAGTTTCCTTGACCATCCACAAGCGGATAACGCACAGCAAATTCTTGTGACAAACGAACCATGGCATCATAAACCGACTGATCGCCGTGAGGGTGATATTTACCGATAACATCACCAACAACACGGGCGCATTTTTTAAATCCAGTATCGGGATTTAATTTTAATTGCAACATGGCATATAGGATTCGTCGATGTACCGGTTTCAACCCATCACGTACATCAGGCAACGAGCGCGACATTATGGTTGAAAGGGCATATGAAAGGTAACGATCCCCCAGAATATCACCGAGAGGAGCATTAATTATTGTATCTTCTAATTTTACTTTATTCATGTGCGCTACTATATCAAAAAATTTCGGCGAAGCTATAGTTTAACAGCACAAAATTGAACTTTTTTAACTGACCTTTGTAATGGCGTCTCTTTGTTCAATCATTTTACCGCGAGAATTTTGCATAAGCATTTCGCCTTGCTTTTTTTCAGCCATTAAAGTCCGCGCTTTTTCGTAAGCGGGATCCTGCCAAAATATCAAACAGCCATTACAGCCACGCCCACAACAGCCCTCTACACCAAGGCGTGGGGTTTTAAATATGCGGTTTTTATTATTTTCTTCGATACTTTCTTTAAGATTATCACGAAGCTGAAAATATTTACTTTGATCTGTTTTACCAAGCTCAATTTTACTGGCCTCTTTATCAAATTTAATACGGTCCCATTGTTCTTTTGAGAGAGGACGTTCCTTACGTACAACCGACATCTCTGGAAAAGCATGGATCAATTCTTCGCTTTCACGATCAAATAAAGAAAACGGGATTCGCACCATCGGTTTTTGACCGGCATTGACCACAGTCGTCACTTCGCCTTTATGAATATCATCAAATTCATAAATTCGCAGCAACATGGTATCACGCCTTAGGGGCGAGATGAATTCAAGGACATCCCCGGACTCTATTTTAT
>CALDNY010000059.1 GCA_937914685.1 uncultured Kordiimonadaceae bacterium | reverse complement strand
AGACGGCTTGATTGATTATCGAAAATCTATTGGCGGTGATGACATTTTAATTATGGCTGATATTCAAGTTAAATATGCCACCATGCTGGACGAGCGGACTATCGCCCAGTCGGCGGTGCTTGCGACCCTTCATCATGCTGACGCGATTGTGGTAAGTGGTAAGGCCACGGGCAGCGCCCCTATTATAAATGATCTTAAAAAAGCCAAAGCGGGTGCTGGGGTGCCAGTGATTATCGGCAGTGGTTTTGACGCTCAAAATGGGGCGGAATTATTAAGTCACTGTGATGGAGCCATTGTTGGCACAGCAGTGATGCAAGACCGCATTGTAAACGACGATAAAGTGCGTCAATTAATCACGGCATTAGGAAAAACATCATGAAAGTGGTGTGCGTTGGTGATTGTGGGGTTGATCGCTATTTGCCGTCGGGTAATTTACGGGCTGGTGGCATTAGCGCCAATTTTACCAGACAAGCGCGTCGCTGTTTTAAAGATGATGATCAAATTCACATAATATCGTCGATTGCTGATGATGGAGAGGCGTCAAAAATAGCCCGCGCTGGTGTTGAAATAGCGGGGATAGAATGCCATTTTACTCAGCTTTCGGGCGATACACCCGTGCAATATATTGAAATCAAACCAGACGGTGAAAAAGATTTTGTCAAATATGAAGTTGGCATTTTAAAAGATTTTTATTTAAACAGTGAGCAGACAAAAACTCTTCAAAGTGCTGATTTAATAATGAGCACTGTTTATTGGCAAATTTATAATGTGTTTGATATTGTTATGGCGGTGCCGACCACGGCAACAATAGCCGTTGATTTTTCAGATTTTGCCAGCGATGCTAATTTTGATCTGCTTGAAAAATATATTGATCAGATAGATATTGCCTTTTTCGGCCTTGGCAAAGATCAAAAGCATATCATTGAGCGAATTTCAGCTTTGGCTAAAACTCATGGTAAAGTGATGGTTGTCACATTAGGGGCGGACGGGAGCATTGCTTTTAAAGGTGAGGAACATTATTCATGTGCTGCCATTAAAGTTCCTAAAATAGTAGATACTACAGGGGCAGGCGATGCCTTTGCCGCAGGGTTTCTAGCTCACTATATGCACGGGGTCTCCCTTCAAGCCGCTTTAGAAAAAGGCGCACAAAATGCCGCAAAAACCATTCAATATATGGGCTCTGTTCCTATTTAAAAAATACTGACGTTAGTTTTTTTGCTTAACCTCAAGTGCTGAACCATGTGTTGGGGGATTTAACAATTTATACTCCAATCCGCAGCCCCTGTGGGCTGAGGCAAGGGCGACCGCCCGCCGCGAACGGCTTTCGCGTAAGCCTAAGCGCGAGCGCCGGCGTTTGAGGTTAAATAAAAAAACTTGAGTTTTTATCTTAGCACCAAAACCTTATTTGGCGCTAAAAACCAAGGAGGCACGATGGCGGGGATATTTGACATGGGTAGGACATCATCGGATACTTCAAATCCTAATGTATTTCTCATAAATTCTCGCCGCGCTAGGCATCTGGCGTAGCAATCAGGGTATTTTTCTTTTAATTGATTTTGTAATTTATCGTCGGCGATAAAAATACCATCTTCCATACGGGTAGAGCCATATAGGCTTGATGAGGGGATCACATCAACTTGAAACACCATACCCGAACGAATAGGTAAATCGGAGCCTTTATAAATGGGCGAGCTGACCCATTCATCAAGGTGAATAAGATGACCCGCATTTAGGAAAATGCCAAATTGATCAAAGGGCAGTTGATCATGAATAATATCGTGAAATAAGCCGCCTTTTGCACCGATTTTAAGGGCAGAAAACCACTGGGCCATGGCCTTAAAATAGGGCCCGGCAAAGGCTTTGATATAATCTTGAGCCTCTCGCGGCAGGTCATCGCTACTGCGGGCAACCCAACCGGCGCGGCAGATATTACTGCCCCAATAACATAAATTAAATGATAAAACCTCGCCCAATTTAAGCGTGCGTCCTTGGGGGCTGCTTAAGCCAGGAAGATCTCCACTAGCCAAGGTCGGATGACAACCCAGAGGCTCACCGTCCCATTGGCTGAGGGCGGAAAATTGGTGATCGGTCATGTCTTCTTTAAGGCCAAACAGCATTTTGCGCACACCTTCGGATGATTTGGCGTTTGAATATTCAAAATAAGCAATTTCTGAGGCCGAAGCACTAGTGCGAAAGCCGTAAGCGGGGTCCATGAATAAATCATTGGCATTAATCACATTGGTAAATCCGACAATGGCGCGCGCGGCGTCTGTGATAAAACTAGGCAGATCTATAGTGTGCTGGTGATCATCTTCTTCGCCTTCTATAAAATACTTCCAACCGACGGATCCAACCTTTGATTGTTCAGTCATGCCTTCATCTATGAAAATATCTTTTAAGCGGCGACTATTGTCTCTCGGTTGGCTTAATAGAGAAAAAGACTGATATGTTTCGCCTCTCATTTCGCCTGCGTTATAAAGTGGGCTAAACGGAAGATAACCTTGACATTCATTACCCACCAACATTAACGGTGCACCATGCCCCCTTAAAATCAGCAAGGCTTCTTCAAAGCGCGGATCGATGTTAGTGGCCCAAGTAAGATTAGCAAAATGCTCGCGATCGCCGTAAATCACCATATGGCTAAACCCTTTGGATTTCATGGCCGTGCGGATCATTTGAAGTCGCGATTGAAGCTCCTCCAAACTGACCATAGCGGGTCTTTCACCAACACCAAATTCGGGCCAGCTGATCTCTTCAACTTGGACGGTTTTATCTATTAGTGGTTTGTTCATTGAAGTCTCTTTTACTGAGCGGTTGTTATGATTAGAAATATGGATTAAAAAAATAATGATTGCAACAGGGGTTTTTTGTTTTTGGATTTTCTTTCTTTCAATCTCTTTCTATCCCCTTTAAGAATAAGACATGAAACAATCTGGTATCAAATGGGGAATGTTTAGAGCTCGGTTTCCGATCATTCATATGCCTATTGAATGGCCGGAATTGGTGCAAGGCTTAGTGGTCTCGCTCTCTACGGGTTTGGCACTTGTGCCTTTGTTGGTGTCGGGCTTTGGTCTTAGCTTTGAAGAAGCGATAGCCATCTCTATGATCCATGTGATGTTGGCGACTTCAAATGTGATATTGTTTGGAGAACCATTTGCGGTGGGATGGATTACGCCGGCCTTACCACTGACCCTTGCTTTCGTTCTTGGTGACTATGTTACGCCTACGGAACGATTCCAAATAATGACGGCGATTTCCCTAGATTTTGCTTTATTGGTATTTATTTTGGGTATTACAGGACTGGGCAAAAAACTCATTACCCAAATCCCCACGGCCTTAAAGGCGGGAATTATTTTAGGGGCGGCATTATCGGCTCTAAAACGGGTTTTTTATGATGATTTAGAAAATTTTGTCGCCATGCCTTGGGCCATGACTTTAGCGCTGCTGACATGTTTGGTTTTTATTTATCTTCCTGCTTTTCAAAAATTAAAAACGCATTATAAAGCCGTCGCTTTTATTGCGTCTTTTGGACTTTTGCCTGGTTTTATTATGGCGGGGTTTTTTGGCGGCTTTAGCGGCGAGTTAATTTTTGATATTCAATGGGGATATTTAATACCGCCGTTGGCGGATTTAATGGCTAAAGTCTCGCCCATGATCATCGGTTGGCCGCCCTTTGAATATTATATAGCGGCACTACCCTTGGCTTTTATGGCTTATTTACTGCTCTTTAGCGACCTGCTGACGGGCGTTGCTTTGATTGAGGATAATCAAAAATATCGCCCCGATGATGTGATTGATATCAATTTAACCCGCTCCCATATTGCGCTATCTATTAGAAACGCCTTAATGGCAGTGATTGCGCCATTTTTCCCGACCCAAGGGGTGCTGTGGACGGGGGTTCATGTCATTATAATTGAACGGTGGAAAGAAAAGAAAATCCAAAGCTTGTTTTCTGGTATTTCCGCTTATTATTATTACGGCATTCCTGTGGTGTTGTTGTTTTTGCCAGTAGTGACATTCTTAAAACCATTTATGCCGATTGCTTTAATGCTAACCTTGGTGCTGACGGGCGTTGCCTGCACCAAACTTGCCGTTAAAATCGCCGCCGATAATATGGATAAGGCCTTGATGCTGATGAT
>CALDNY010000058.1 GCA_937914685.1 uncultured Kordiimonadaceae bacterium | reverse complement strand
GGCGGTGCAGCGAAAGGGTTAAATTGATGGAATTTAAATTGTTCAGCATATTGTTGCCATTGCTCTAGGTTTATAAATAATTTTTCCGTAGGCACGGGTTTATAAGGGGCAATAACGCCATGTCCTTTTGGCGCATCGTCGAGCGCGGATTTTCGCGCCTGATAATAATCTGAAATAGCCGTTAGTCTCGTATCTAAGGCTTCTGTTGTTAAATTATCAATGGTAACCAAAGCGTTCGGGATATAGTCAAAAAGCATTTCTAATTTATCATGAAAGAAAGCAAGCCAATGTTCCATGCCTGCATGACGACGGCCTTCTGTCACGGCCTCATAAAGTGGATCATTACCACGGGTGGCGCCAAATTCAGTGACATAGGCGCGGCGAAAATTTTTAATGGATTTTTCATCAAGAAATACTTCGCCCATAGGAATCAAAAGAATATGATTAATATTTTGTGTTGTACGTTGGCTAAGAGGTTCAAACGATTTAAGGCTTTCGACTTCATCGCCCCACAAATCAATTCGCACAGGCAGTTTTGATCCCGGCGGGAAAATATCGATAATATTGCCGCGTATGGCAAAGTCACCATGATCAACCACGCTACTGGCTCTTGCATATCCATTATTGGTTAAATAAAGGCTTAGGGCGTCCGTATTAAGCGCGCCGCCCACGTTTATTTCAAAGCTCGCGGACTTAATAGTATCTTTTGCGGGTATTTTTTGGGTTACCGCATTGATGGTGCTGATAATGATCTGTTTTTTATGAGGCTTTATAATTTTAAACAATGCCATCATGCGCCGGGCTAATATATCCGTGTTTGGTGAGACACGGTCGTAAGGTAGGCAATCCCAAGCGGGGAATGTGATCACTTCTATTTCAGGGGTAAAAAATTTTAAAAGCTGCGCGATATTTTCCATACGCATATCATCGCGAGCAATATGGAGAAGGGGTTGATCATTATCCATTTTTTTTGCTGTATTGGCCAGCACTAGTGCTTCCATACCTTCCGGTACGTTAGATAAAATAAGAGGGTTATCTTCGTTGGATAAATGGATCACTTTATTATCTTGATATAATCAATAGATTTTAACATAGCCATCACATCATGGTCATATTTTTCTGGTGCGGGTCGATCATTTGTGATCCAAGCTACCAAATCAGAATCAGCTTCGCGCAGTAAATTCTCATATTTATCGATCTGTTGGGCGTTCATTTGCGCAAGAAATTTATCAGCGAATGAGCCTAATAAAATATCGGCTTCTTTTATCCCACGGTGCCAGCTACGAAATTTTAGCCGTTTTCTGCGGATTTCAAGGCTTTCATTGTCATCAATTTGGCCTTCGATAAAACCAGGTGTATTAAATTGCGTCACTTAACTTCTCATTGGGCTATTGGTAAGATATGATATGTATATATAAAACTATGTAACCAATAACACCATAAAATAAATGGGGCTTTATGCGACCGGAAATATTATATCCATTTTTTGCAGAAACGGTGAGTTTGCCGGGGGTAGGGGTGCGCATTGCAAAAAACCTTGAAAAGGTGGCGGGAAGCAGAGTTATCGACCTTATTTGGCACATGCCTATTGATATCATTGATCGACGCTCTAGCCCGAATTTAAAAGATATATTATTTGATCAAATCGCCACATTAGAAGTGATGATCGGCAAACATGAAGCCCCACCGCCCAAAAGCAAAGCCCCTTATCGTGTCTGGTGTCATGATGATACGGGTGTGGTTCAGTTGATATTTTTTCATGGGCATAGTGATTATATAATGAACCAACTACCCGAAGGGCAAATGCGTCTAATCAGTGGCAAGGTAGAAGTTTATAACGGTAACCTACAAATGAGCCACCCTGATTATATGCTAAGCTTAGATAAACGGGACGAAATACCACAAATTGAACCAGTTTATCCCTTAACTGCAGGTATTAGCACCAAGGTCATGGCCCGCATTATCAATGAGGCGACTTTAAGAACAACAGAATTACCAGAATGGCTTGATCAAAGCCTGCTTGATCGTGAAGGTTGGCCCCGTTGGAAACAGGCTCTTGCTAATGCTCATCATCCTGAAAATATAGAGGATATATCTAACCATTGTTTATCGAGAACTCGCCTTGCTTATGATGAGATTCTTGCCAATCAGTTGGCGTTGGAGATTATGAGACGTCAAACAAAGAAGAAAAAAGGTCGCCCTATGCAGGCGACGGGGAAACTTATTGATAAGGTGTTTGATAATCTTCCCTATCAATTGACCAAGGCTCAACAAAGGTCATTAGATGAAATTAAAAAGGATATGGCAGAACCTTCAGCGATGATACGGCTTTTGCAAGGAGATGTGGGTAGTGGAAAAACGGTTGTAGCCTTGCTTTGTATGTTGGTGGCGGTTGAAAATGATTGCCAAGCCGCGATCATCGCGCCCACGGAAATCCTCGCGCGCCAACATTACCAAAGTCTTCTGACCATGACCGAAGGTGTTGATGTTAAAATTGGCGTTTTAACGGGGCGGGATAAAGGAAAAGCGCGGCAAAAAATATTAGCTGATCTTGCTAATGGTGACATTGATATTATTGTTGGTACTCACTCATTGTTTCAAAAGGATGTGGTCTATCATGATCTTTCGATGGCGGTTATTGATGAACAGCACCGCTTTGGTGTTGAACAAAGATTAAGCCTGTCTGCTAAAGCGAAAAAAACAATGGCAATGGATATTTTAGCCATGACAGCAACGCCTATTCCAAGAACGCTTACTTTAACGGTTTACGGCGATATGGATGTTTCACGTCTTGATGAAAAACCACCGGGTCGCACTCCCATTGACACGCGGGTCATGGCTTTAAGTAAAATTGACGATATTATCGCCGCGAGCCAACGAGCCATCGAAAATGGCGCGCGTATTTATTGGGTTTGCCCGCTCGTAGAGCAATCAGAACTATTAGACCTCGCCGCGGCCGAAGAACGATACCGCCATTTATCACAAATTTTTGGCGACAGGGTAGGGCTTATTCACGGCAAAATGAAAGCGCAAGAAAAAGACGAGGTTATGAAGCGGTTTATGGCCGGTGATATTGATATTTTGGTGGCAACAACCGTGATAGAAGTGGGGGTAGATGTGCCAGAAGCAACCGTGATGATTATCGAGCATGCCGAAAGATTTGGCCTCTCGCAACTTCATCAATTGCGCGGTAGAATAGGCAGGGGTGCGGATCAATCAACATGTCTGATGCTTTACGGTTCCGCCCTTGGTACAACAGCCAAAGCACGGCTTAAAATTATGCGAGAAACGGATGATGGTTTTATTATCGCGGAGGAAGACTTAAAGTTACGCGGGGCCGGCGAAGTGCTTGGAACGCGCCAAAGTGGCTTGCCAAAATTTAAAGTCGCAAGCCTAGAAGATCACAGCGGTCTTATCGCCATGGCTCGCGATGATGCCCGATTGATCCTTGAACGCGACTCTGATTTATCAGGACAGCGCGGAAAAAATTTACGCATACTGCTTTATCTGTTCGAAAGGGACGAAGGGGTACGTTACCTTAAGTCTGGATAAAGACGTCATAACGGATTGATTTGCCGATGATTTGATAGGATGGTTTTTGAATTCCCTCTAGCGGGTCAGCCCGAAGCGGCCATTTAAGAACAACCCGTGAAGTTGCCGTCTTTAACGCGACTTCCATTAGTTCTTTAGCATCATTGTCGGGGCCAACAATTGTCCTAATGATGCGCATTTCTTTTTTAACGAGGGCGGATTTATGGCGTGGTGGATGCATGGGATCAATCAGAACCACTTCAGGGTTTAAGGTGGGGAGAATGTCTTTGGCATCGCCAAATAATAACGTCATACGCTCAATTATTTCGCTGTAAATTCCGCCTTGATCTTTGGCTCGAAGAAGGCCTTCTTGAAGATGGGCGTGCATTTCTTTATTTCGTTCAATAAGGGTTACCTTAGCCCCTAATGAGGCTAACAAAAAAGCATCACGTCCAAGACCTGCCGTAGCATCAACAATGAAGGGATTTCTATCGGATTTTAATCCAGCCGCTTTGGCAAGGGCCTGCCCACGACCGCCGCCATGGCGTAGTCTATGACCAACAGGACCTCCGACAAAATCACAAATAAGCTGTTGAACGTTATTCAACGGTTTTTCTCTTTCTCGCTCTTAAGACTTCTGGATTGACGAGGCCAGCGGAAATAACATATTTGGCCCCTTCGTCAGGGGTCATATCCAAATAAATTATATCTTTTTTAGGAACGAATAATAAAAACCCAGAAGTGGGGTTCGGTGTGGTTGGTAGAAACACATTAACAACATCATCTTCCAATTTTCCCTGAATTTCACTTTTATTTTCGCCAGAAACAAAGGCGATCGCCCAAATGCCCTTACGGGGATATTCAAGAATAATCACATCACTGAAGCTTTTATTATCTTGGGCAGCTATGGTTTCAAAAATTTGCTTTAAGGTGCTGTAGACGCTTCTGATTATTGGCATCCGGTCTACAATTTTCTCACCAAAGCGTAAAAAGGCGCGGCCAAAAAGATTGGCAGTCAGCGCACCAAGCAAAATAAGGAATATTGTGAGGCTAACTAAACCTAGTCCCGGAATTGAAAAGGGCAGATATGTTTCAGGGTTATAGTGGGGTGGGATCAGTGGTTTTATATTACGGTCAACTAAATCAATAAACCACCAGCCAATATAAAGGGTGATGCCAATAGGGGAGGCCACGACTAATCCCGTTAGAAAATAATTACGAATTCGGTGGGTGAGGCTATTTTTATTGGGTGTTTCAGTATTTTCTGTCATTTATAATTCTTTTTGAAATAATCTATATGTTTTATATTTTACGCAGCCGACTTCTTCTAAAAGTTTTGAAAGACGCGTATTTTCTTCGAGTACCCATGAAAGTTCAGCTTCATTGCAGCCAATTTTAATAGCACTCTGCCTGCAAGCTTCAAAAAGTCCTAACGACATAATACCGCTTAATCGACTGTTTTGATACTCTTTACGTACGCCCATTAAGGGGACGCGTACTGTTTTATAACTTGGGCGAAATTTCAGTCGCCATAATAGTTTAAAAATTCCAAAAGGAAATAATTTTCCATCAAAGTCACGAATTATTTCATTGATATTTGGTAAGGTCACCATCATGGCTTGCGCAACGCCGTCTACTTCTGCGATATAGGTGAAATCTTCACGAATGATCAATTTCAACTCTTTTACGGCATGATCAAGTTCACTTTGGGTGAATGGAATATATTTCCAATTATCAACCCAAGCATCATTAAATATATCGAGGATTATTTTTAATTCTTCTTCGTATTTATCCATATTAATGGGGCGAAATACCACTTGGCCACGATCTTGGACGCGGTCGACCAATTTTTGCAGCGCTGGGGTCAAAATTCCCTTTGTTATGTCCAATGTATAGGCCCAAGTGTCTTTTACTTTTTTAAGGCCGTAATTTGTGATCAGATCTTGATAATAAGCAAAGCCGTGACCCATAAGAACCATCGGTGGTCTATCAAAGCCCTCTACCAACATTCCTGTTTCTTCATTAATGGAAAGACTAAAGGGGCCAATAACCTCAACCATGCCATTTTCTCGCAACCAACCAAGTGCGGTATCCAATAAGGCGTTGGCCACTTGTTGATCATTGATGCAATCGAAATAACCAAAGTGGCCAGTTTTGATGCCATGATATTGTTCTGCAAGTTCGTCAATTTGCGCGCTTATTCTGCCAACAGGCTGCCCGTCCTTATAGGCGATCCAAAGCTTGACTTTGGCATGTTGAAAAAAAGGATTTTTATTTTCATCAAGCGCGTCCATACGTTCCATGATAAGCGGTGGAGACCAGTTTGGATCGTCCTTGAAAACCTTCCATAAAACTTTAACAAAAGCTTTTAA
>CALDNY010000057.1 GCA_937914685.1 uncultured Kordiimonadaceae bacterium | reverse complement strand
GCCCGGTAAATAATCATCCGCAAACGAAATACCGCAATCCACCATCATCCATTGATTATCAATAGCATAAAGATTGAGATTCATTCCAATCTCGCCAGAACCACCGAGCGGCAAAAACAATAATTGTTGAAATTCCTTAGGCATTAAACATTATCTTTTGTATTTGCTGAATATATTTCAAACAGTCCATAAGTGGTAAGTTCTTGGTCCACATATTCGATAATATCCGTTGCTTCATTAAAGAGCGGCGCAAGCCCCCCTGTGGCCAGCACTTTCATCGGCTTGCCAAATTCTTCGCTAATGCGCCTTACCATCCCTTCTAACATTGAAAGGTAACCATAAAAAATACCCGATTGAATGGCTGTAATAGTACTATTACCAATCACTTTATTTGGTTTTTCGACGGCAACACGGGGCAGTTTTGCCGCCGCCCTCCCTAAGGCCTCAACCGAGAGGTTTACCCCCGGTGCGATCACTCCGCCGTAATAATCACCATGCTCGTCTATTACATCAAATGTTGTGGCAGTACCAAAATCAATGATAATCATCGGTCCACCATATTTTTTATGAGCCGCAACAGCATTGACCAGACGGTCGGCGCCGACCTCTTCTGGATTTGGCAGCTTAATATTTATATCAAGTTTGACATTTTTATCACCAACAACCAAAGCTTCACAATTAAAATAACGCCGACATAAAAGCTGTAATGGAAATAGCGTTTGTGGAACAACTGTCGCTATAATCGCGCCCGTAATTTGTGCCGTGTCGAGTTTTTCAAAATTAACCAGTTGAGAAAGCCAGACCATATATTCATCGGCAGTGCGGCTATCCGCACTAGAAATACGCCATTTATGAATGATTTGATCATTATCATGAAGCGCAAAAACAATATTGGTATTACCAGCATCAATCGCAAGGAGCATCTTATTTTCTCTTATTATTTTCTCTTATTATTTTTTGTAGTATCAAAAAAAACATCACCTGAATGAATAAGCCTAATCTCATCGCCTATGGCTAATCTTAACGCGCCATTGCTATCAAGGTCAACAAAACGTCCCATTAATTCTTCGTTTGGCATTCTTACACAGATGTTTTCGCCTAAGCCTTTACAATGTTTAAGCCATTGTTCTCTTATTGTGGCAAATCCTTGAACATTCCAGATCTCCAACCAATAGGCCATTTTTTGCGTTAATATGGAAAATATATCATCAGCGTTAAAATCTGTTTTTGTATGTTCATTTATATGAGTGGCCTCATAAAGGGTTAATTTTGGATGGTCTTGTATATTAATACCGATCCCTATAATCATAAAAATGGGATCTTTTGGTGTTTTTGAAAATGTCTCAAGTAATATTCCCGATATTTTTTTATTATCTACCAAAACATCATTGGGCCATTTACATTTTACATCAACCCCCTCTAAACATTCAGCCACCGTATCACACACGGCCAAAGTTGTAACAAAGGATAATTGTGAGGCTTTATAAATTTCACTTTGGCTATCATAAATAAGCGAACAATATAAATTACCGGATACTGAGGCCCATTTTCGGCCCCGTCGGCCCCGCCCCTCCGTTTGCTCTATAGAACTAATCCAAAATCCACTTTTTGCCCCCATATGAGCTTGGCGTACGGCTTCTTTATTGGTGCTATCAAGTGACAAAAATGCCTGATAGTCAAACCCATCAGGCATTTTAATTTTATTATTGTTAGTCATGATAATTATTGCGAAACTAGCCCCTGCGCTGCCGCAGTAGCCCCTTCAAGTACTGGGTTTGAAACTTGCGGGATAATGAATGCAAGCACAAGCAGTGCTGATAATGTTACGATAATTTTCATTGGATATGATTTTCGTGAGATAAATTTTTCCACAGGCTCATCAAAATACATTAGTTTTACGATACGAATATAATAATAAGCCCCGACCACACTGGCCAGTACCGCAATGGTGGCGAGGATGAAATTACCGTCCCTCACAATAGGAATGATCACATACCATTTCGCAAAGAAACCAGCAAGTGGCGGCACGCCTGCAAGAGAGAACATAAATATACTGATAAATGCCGCTAAGGGTGGGTCTGTTTTAGCCAACCCTGATAATTCTTTAATATCTTCGACCATGCCGTCTTCTTTACGGCGCATAGACATAATGCAGACAAACATACCCACATTCATCACCAAATATATGGTCATATAAATAATAAGCCCGCGCAAACCTTCGCTTGTTCCAGAAATAAGACCAAGCAATGCAAAACCCACATGACCAATCGAGCTATAAGCCATCAGGCGTTTGATGTTAGTTTGCATAATCGCGGCAAATGAACCAAGAATCATAGACGCCACAGACATAAAGATTATCACTTGGCTCCAAGAGGCGCTCATATCGCCAAAGGGTACATATAATGTTCGGGCAAGTAGAGCCAAGGCTGCCACTTTCGGTGCCACAGCAAAGAAAGCCGTTACAGGGGTCTGTGATCCTTCATAAACATCTGGTGTCCACATATGAAAAGGGACTGCGGAAATTTTAAACGCAAGCCCTGCTAGAACAAATACCAGTCCAATAATAACACCAATGGGAGCGCCGTGATCACCATAATTTGAAATCACATTCCCGATAGATGAAAAATTAGTACTCCCTATAAAGCCATAAATCAAAGAACAGCCATAAAGAAGAATACCCGATGATAAGGCCCCAAGGACAAAATATTTAAGTCCCGCCTCCGTTGATCGTTCGCTATCACGTTTAAAGGCGGCAAGCACATAAAGGCTTAAACTTTGCAATTCAATACCCATATAAAGGGACATTAAATCATTAGCACTCACCATCACCATCATACCAACTGTGGCAAGAACCAATAAAACTGGAAATTCAAAGCGCTCATCACCTTCTAATTTAAAGAATTCCCGCGACATAATAACCGCTAACGCGGCCGCCACAAGAACGAGCATTTTCATATATTGAGTAAAGTCATCAGCCACAAAAAGATTGGAAAAAGTATAAGTCTGCACGGTCGGTGTGGCCATGGTCAGACATAGGGCGATCGCCATAAAACCAACGCTAAGCCAGCTTACTAAATTAACACTGTCTTTTTTAAAAACCCCAACCATCAATAAAACCAAAGCCCCTAGGCTCAAGAGTATCTCGCCGTAAGCAATTGAAATATTAGGAAATTGTTCTAGCATATTTTCTCTCCTAATTTCCTGTTACTGTTTGCGTGAGCGCGTGATAGGTCGACATGGCCGTCTCATGCTGCATATTAAGATTTTCAACAGAAACATGGATAAAATCCATAAATGTTGATGGATAAACCCCCATCCAAAGAGTAAAGAAAATCAAGGGAGCAAAGATTAATATCTCGCGTTTATCCAAATCCAGCATATTTTTAAGGTCATCTTTGGTTAGTTCTCCAAAGACCACACGGCGATAAAGATAGAGCATATAAGCCGCCCCTAAAACCACACCGAACAGAGCAAAGAAAGCAACCCAACTGCTTACTTTAAATATACCGACCAGTACTAAAATCTCACCGATGAAGTTTGCTGTACCGGGAAGTCCAACCGAGGCCATAGTAAAGATCATAAAGACTAGTGCATAACGCGGCATGATATTAACCAAGCCACCATAACGATCGATATCCCTTGTATGCAATCGGTCATAAACTACGCCTACACAAAGGAAAAGAGCCGATGCCACCAAGCCGTGGGCAAGCATAACCATAATCGCCCCTTCGATCCCCTGAATATTAAAGGCGAAAATGCCCAATGTTACAAAACCCATATGAGCAACCGACGAATAAGCAATAAGTTTTTTCATATCTGTTTGTCTTAAGGCGACAAGAGATGTGTAAATAATCGCAATGCAGGAAAGCCCGTAAATCAGCCACGAAAGTTCATAAGAGGCGATAGGGAACATGGGCAATGAAAAACGAAGGAAGCCGTAACCACCCATTTTCAGCAAGATACCCGCCAAAATCACAGAACCCGCCGTAGGAGCTTGCACATGGGCGTCCGGCAACCAAGTATGGACCGGCCACATGGGCATTTTTACAGCAAAGGACGCAAAGAATGCCAGCCATAACCATGTCTGCGCCCCGGCATCAAAATCATAATTCATTAAAACCGGAATATCAGTTGTTCCTGCCTGACCATACATATAAAGCATGGCGACCAGCATCAATACGGAACCAAGCAAGGTATATAAAAATAATTTATAAGCCGCATAAACACGGTTAGCGCCACCCCAAACACCAATGATCAGGAACATGGGAATAAGACCCGCTTCGAAAAATACATAAAACAACACAAGGTCAAGCGTACAAAAGACCCCGATCATAAAGCATTCAAGCAATAAAAAGGCGACCAAATATTCTTTAACACGGTCTTTTATGGTCTCCCATCCACATAAAATACAAATTGGCATGATAAATGTGGTGAGCAAGACAAATAATATTGAAATTCCGTCAATACCCATATGATAACTAATACCACCACCAAGCCAGGCCGCATGTTCTTCAAATTGAAATTCTGCGGTCGTTTTATCAAAACCAAACCACAATACTAATGAGAATAAGAATGTGGCCACTGTCGTTAATAAGGCGGCGTTACGGGCATTACGTTCAACAATTTCTTTTTCACCATTAATGCTCAAAATAATAATGACACCAAGAAGCGGCAAGAATGTTATGGCAGAAAGAATTGGAAAATGTTCCATTTTACTGACCTCCCAATACGAACCAAGTGACAAAGGCCGACAGGCCGATCAACATGGCAAAGGCATAATGGTATAAATAGCCTGATTGTAAATTTCTAAATCTTTCCGCCACCCGCACAACCGCAGCCGAAACACCATCAGGACCATAACGATCAATGATATTCTCATCACCTGATTTCCATAAAAAATATCCAAGTTTCATAGCAGGACGAACAAATATAACGTCATAAAGTTCATCAAAATACCATTTATTAAAGGATAAAGCATGAAGGAAACGGAAAGTTTGAACAAATTTACCAGGCATTTCAGGACGCTTGATATAGAAATAATAAGCAATTGCTAAGCCACTAACCATGGCAATGAAGGGCGAGGCGATAACCCAAGACGGCACATGATGAGCCGTCTCCATAACATTATCACCGACCAGCGTAAGCGCACCAGCCCAGAAATCTTCGTAATGATGACCAACAAAATATTCTTTGAATAAAAACCCTGAAACCAATGCTCCAAGCGCTAACACATATAGCGGTGCGAGCATCACTTGTGGGCTTTCATGGACATGGTCTTGTACTTCTTTGGAAGCACGGCTCTCGCCAAAGAATGTCATAAATATAAGCCGCCATGAATAAAAAGAGGTCATAAGCGCCGCAGCAACTCCCATGCCAAAGGCATAACTGCCAACGCTTGAATGGGCGGCAAAGGCACTTTCAATGATCATATCTTTTGAATAATAACCGGCAAAGAAAGGAAATCCTGTTAAGGCTAGCGTACCAATCACCATCATCCAAAAAGTCAATGGGATTTTCTTACGAAGACCGCCCATATTACGCATATCCTGTTCATCACTGCTCGCATGGATTACTGAGCCACTTCCTAAGAACAATAACGCCTTAAAGAAAGCGTGAGTGAAAAGATGGAATATGGCAGCACCGTATGCGCCTATCCCGAGCGCAAAGAACATATATCCAAGCTGAGAACAGGTAGAGTAAGCAATGACCCGCTTAATATCAAACTGTGACATACCGACAGTCGCTGCAAAAAATGCCGTGGAGGCACCAATGATACATACCACATCCAAGGCGACAGGGGCATATTCAAACAGCGGTGAACAGCGAGCAACCATAAAGACACCGGCCGTCACCATGGTCGCAGCGTGGATCAAGGCAGAGACAGGGGTCGGCCCTTCCATGGCGTCAGGCAACCATGTATGCAAGCCAAGCTGAGCAGATTTTCCCATAGCTCCAATGAACAATAAAATACAAATGGTCGTCAATAGATCAAGTTCCATACCAAGAAAATATATTGTTTTATCGCTGTAGGCACCCACATCGCTAAAAACAACAGCAAAATCAGCACTGCCGAATGTCATGAAAATGGCAAATATTCCTAAGGCAAAACCAAAGTCACCAACCCTATTGACCACAAAAGCCTTAATAGCCGCCGCACAAGCACTTGGTTTTTTATACCAAAAGCCAATAAGCAAATATGAGGCAAGTCCAACCCCTTCCCAACCAAAGAACATTTGTACAAAATTATCCGCCGTCACCAACATTAACATAGCAAAGGTAAACAATGATAAATAAGACATAAAACGCTGAATATGTGGATCGTGGCTCATATAACCAACACTATAAATATGGACAAGACAAGATACCGTATTGACCACCACCAACATAACAGCGGTTAAGGTATCAATTTGAAAGGCCCAGTTTATTTGAAAATCACCAGAGACAATCCAGCTAAGAACCTGAATATGCAAGCTATGGTCACCGGGGGTCATAGCGACCTTAAAGAAAGCAAACCACGATAAAAGCGCGGCAATAATAAGGGCACCGCACGTGATTATCTGTGACCCACGAACACCAACTTGTTTGCTAAATAATCCAGCAACCAGAGCGGCAATCAGCGGTAAGAAGACAATGGTCTGATACATATTTTTATTACCCTTTCATCAGATGAATGTCTTCAACCGCGATCGATCCCCGATTACGGAAATAAACCACTA
Organism: uncultured Kordiimonadaceae bacterium; assembly: GCA_937914685.1. GTDB lineage: Bacteria > Pseudomonadota > Alphaproteobacteria > Sphingomonadales > Emcibacteraceae > Pseudemcibacter. Next base: position 5,189 of record CALDNY010000057.1, on the reverse strand, counting down.
AAATGGCTAATCCGATTGAGGCCTCGGCGGCTGCAACTGTTAAAATAAACATGGTGAATATTTGACCTGTAAGGTCGCCCATATAGGATGAGAAGGCCACCAAATTAATATTGACGCTCAGTAATATCAACTCCACTGAAAGCAGAATAATGATCACATTCTTGCGATTTAAGAAAATACCAAAAACACCAAGTGTAAAGAGCATGGCGGCCACTGTAAGATAATGTTCAATTCCAATTTCTAACATCATTTTTCCCCTATATCCCTTGACCCGGTTTAACATCGATCGCTTCATATGCTTGGCCGCGACGGCGGCGAACTTGATCACCAATATTTTGTTTTTTAACACCCGCTCTTTTGCGATGAGTAAGAACTATCGCACCGATCATTGCCACAAGCAGAATAAGTCCCGCAATCTGGAATAAATAAATATAGTCCGTATATAAAATTCGGCCAATGGCGTCTGTGTTAGTCACTTCGCTTAGAGGCGGCGTTGGTGCAAGAATGATCGTGGCGATACCATCTGACATATGCCAGCCACCAACGATAAATATCATTTCCACCATCAATATAACGCCGATCAAAAGGCCAATAGGCAGATAATCCTGAACCCCTTTACGCAGTTCAGTGAAATTAATATCAAGCATCATCACGACAAATAAGAACATCACCGCCACCGCACCCACATAAACAATCACCAATATCATCGCGATAAATTCGGCGCCCAGCAGAACAAACAAACCCGCCGCATTAAAAAAGGCAAGTATCAAAAACAGCACCGAATGAACGGGGTTTTTACTAAACACCACCATAATGGCTGATCCCACCAATATTGTGGCAAAAATATAAAAACAAATGGCTGCTATCATTTCATCTTTCCTTTATCGGTTTTCTATCGGTATGGTGCATCTAGCTCTATATTAAGAGCAAGTTGTCGTTCCCAACGGTCCCCGTTATCAAGAAGCTTATCTTTATCATATAAAAGTTCTTCACGTGTTTCTGTGGCATATTCAAAATTGGGCCCCTCAACAATGGCTTCCACTGGACAGGCTTCTTGACAATAACCACAATAAATACATTTGGTCATATCAATATCATAACGCGTTGTGCGCCTTGAGCCGTCATCACAAATATCTGCTTCGATGGTAATGGCTTGAGCGGGGCAAATAGCCTCGCATAATTTACAAGCAATACAACGTTCCTCGCCGTTATCATAACGTCTAAGCGCATGTTCGCCGCGAAAACGCGGGCTAAGAGGGCCTTTTTCATGAGGATAATTGATGGTTACTTTTTTGCTGAAAAAATATTTCAGCGTCAAGCCCATACCTTTAATAAATTCCGTTAGGAAGACGGTTCTAATTGCGTGATCTAAAAATGCCATTATCAAATCTCCCTATGTTGCAAACTTGCCAAAAAAGACAAGATAGCCAGAGGTTAAAACCACCCACAATAAAGATACGGGTAAAAATACTTTCCAACCAAGGCGCATTAATTGATCGTAGCGATAACGCGGTACCGACGCCTTAATCCATGCGAAACAGAAGAAAAAGAACAGTATCTTAATGAACAACCAAATCACGCCCGGGATCAAATAAAGCGGCGCCCAATCAAACGGCGGCAACCAGCCCCCAAAGAATAAGATGCTGATCATAGCGCACATCAATATAATGGTGGCATATTCACCAAGATAAAATAGAGCCATAGACATGGAAGAATATTCAATCTGGAAACCTGCGACGATTTCTTCTTCGGCCTCGGGTAAATCAAACGGTGTGCGATTTGTTTCTGCCAGTGCCGAAATAAAGAAGATAACAAACATGGGGAACAAACCAGAGAAGAAATAGCCATTAACGCCAAACATGACATTTTTCTGAGCCAATACTACATCGGTTAAATTCAGTGATCCCACACACATAAGAACAGTGACCAGCACAAAGCCAATGGAAACTTCGTAGGATACCATCTGCGCCGCACTACGCATTGCCCCAAGAAAGGCGTAACGTGAATTACTGGCCCAACCGGCAATGATAATGCCGTATACCGCCAAAGAAGATACGGCGAATAAATATAGAATTCCCACATTTAAATTTGAAATAACCATCCCTTCCCCAAAAGGAATAACGGCCCAGCCAACAAGTCCAAAAATTAAACTCAAGCCGGGGGCTAATAGGAATAAGAACTTATTGGCCCCGGCGGGAATAATAGTTTCCTTTAGAAATACTTTAAGTCCATCAGCGAAAGACTGGAGCAAGCCAAAGGGTCCTACTATATTTGGTCCCTTACGTAATTGAATAGCGGCCCATACCTTGCGATCAACCCAAACAATCATGGCAACAGCCAACAACACAGGAAGAGCTACCACAAGGACATTGGCAATCGTTCCAAAGGTCAAGATCGCCCAGTCTGCTAGTTGATAACCAAACAACCAGTTAATGAATATGTCTATATACTTACCCATTGGTCCCTGTCGCTCCCTCTGTTTGAGCCAAACTCGCCATCGCATCACGGCATTGATCCATGGTCAATGATGACCGTGCAATCGGATTGGTTCCATAAAAATCTTTAATAGCAAGCTCAAATGCGTCTTTTGATACTTTCCCTGCCACACCAATCTCGGCCCAGTCTGCGTTTGGCTTTTGATCAATTTGTCCAAAATGGGCATAGTCTTTTATCATGGCGGCGCGAAGCTCTGCTATATCATCGAAACTTAATGTTTTACCAACGACGTCAGATAAGGCTCGTAATATTGTCCAATCTTCACGGGCTTCACCGGGGCCAAATATAGCACGTTGCGCTCTTTGCACGCGCCCTTCTGTATTGATATAAGTTCCTGGTTTTTCCGTATAGGCCACGCCCGGCAAGATCACATCAGCATTTTTCACGCCCTCATCGCCGTGACTGCCCTGATAAATGACAAATGCTTTTTTAAGTTGGCTTGTATCCAACTCATCAGCACCAAGGTTATAAACCACTTTGATTGTTCCATTTTCAGCGCCCGATAAAATACCATCGACCCCTTTTTTACTAACCAAGCCAAGATCAAGAGCTGCCACCCGTGAGGCAGCAGTATGAAGCACGTTAAAGCCGTTCCAATCCCCTTTCACAAAGCCGTATTTTTCGGCAATATCATGGGCAAGTTTAATAATTTGACCACTATCAGAGCGATTTAACGCGCCCGTTCCCAAAATAAGCATTGGCTTTTTAGCGGCTTTCAAGGTTTTTGCGAAATTATTTTTACCATCAAGAATATCTTGCAATATGGCGACACTATCGCCCAATTGCTCAACTTTATAACTCAGGTCAACTGCAGGGCCTATATTGGCAACTTTGCAGTCTCTTGTTAGCCAGCGTTGGCGAAGTCTAGCGTTTAGTACCGGTGATTCTAACCTTGGGTTAGTGCCAATCAGCAAACATGCGTCCGCTTGAGCAATGCCACTCACTCCAGAATTAAATAAATAGCCGACCCGATGTTTAGCCCCAACTTTTGAGCCATCAATGCGACAATCAATATTTTCAGATCCCAAGGAATTAAGTAATTGTTTTAAAGCATACATGCTTTCCCCGTCACATAAATCACCAACGAGGCCAGCGATTTGATCACCCTTTAATCCTTTAAGTTTGTTAGCAATGATTTGGAAGGCTTCTTGCCAAGAGGCTTCAACCATTTTTCCCTTTTTCTTAACATAAGGGCGGTCAAGTCTGTTTTTAGAAAGTCCATCAACCGCGTGGCGGGTTTTATCACTAATCCATTCTTCATTGACATCTTCATGAATCCGCGGAAGTGCGCGCATAACGGCGCGACCACGGCTATCAATGCGAATATTTGAACCTAGAGCATCATGAACATCAATGGTTTCAGTGCTTTTAAGCTCCCAAGGACGGGCTTTAAATGTATATGGTTTTGATGTCAACGCCCCGACAGGACAAAGATCGACCACATTACCAGAAAGCTCAGAGGCAAAGGCTTGTTCCCCATAGGTGGTGATTTGAGTATTTTCACCGCGACCAACAGCCCCTAACGACGGAACACCTGCAATTTCTTCTGCAAACCGCACACAACGCGTGCAATGGATACAGCGGGTCATAATGGTGCGAATGAGCGGGCCCATATTTTTTTCTTTAACAATCCGACGTTTTTCACTATAGCGATTATTACCAAGCCCATAAGCCACCGATTGGTCCTGAAGATCACATTCACCGCCTTGGTCACACACCGGACAATCAAGAGGATGGTTGATCAGTAAAAATTCCATCACCCCTTCGCGGAATTTACGAACTTTTTCCGTATTGGTTTTAACTTCCATTCCGTCACCTGCTGGAAGCGCACACGAGGCCGCCGGTTTAGGAGGCCCGGGAGATACTTCGACCAGACACATACGGCAATTGCCCGCAATTGAAAGTCGTTCGTGATAGCAAAAACGCGGAATTTCAATGCCTGCCTGCTCTGCGGCTTGCAACACTGTAGTCCCTTGTTCTACTTCTATTTCTATTCCGTCAATCTTTAGCGTTGGCATATTATTTCTCTCCTACGCAACGTTAAATTTTTTATGTTTAAGGATGCGAGCTTCGACCTCGGGGCGAAAATGGCGCATTAACCCTTGAATAGGCCATGCCGCCGCGTCACCAAGGGCGCAAATAGTATGTCCTTCAATTTGTTTAGTTACATCAAGGAGCATATCAATTTCTTCAATTTCCGCATTGCCTTCACACAAACGTTCCATCACCCGCCACATCCAACCCGTTCCCTCGCGACAAGGGGTACATTGACCGCAACTTTCATGTTTGTAAAAAGCAGATAATCTTGTGATTGCCCGAACCAGATCCGTTGATTTATCCATAACAATCACCGCCGCCGTTCCAAGGCCTGTGCCTTCGGCGCGCAAACTGTCAAAATCCATCAAAACAGTATCACAAACTGATTTTGGAATCATATGAACGGACGAACCACCGGGAATGATTGCCAATAAGTTATCCCAACCCCCGCGAACACCGCCCGCATGCTTTTCAATAAGCTCTTTGAGGGGAATCCCCATTTCTTCTTCTACATTGCAGGGATTATTAACATGACCAGAAATGCAAAATAATTTAGTACCCGTGTTATTTTCACGACCCAAGCCCGCAAACCACGTGGCCCCGCGGCGTAATATTGTCGGCGCAACAGCAATCGATTCCACATTATTAACGGTTGT
>CALDNY010000056.1 GCA_937914685.1 uncultured Kordiimonadaceae bacterium | reverse complement strand
GGGACGATGTATGGATAAGCAAAGAGCTAATTAATTGGCAGAAAGAAGGACTTACTATAGATCGTTTTTTAAAAAAATTCTCTGGAAAAGAAGTGGTCAAATATCGTTTTTGGAATCAAAAAAAGAAGAAAATGACCTATGTGAGTATTAGTTTTCCCGAAAAATATAACAATAATAAAATCTATTTAAAAGATATAATTTCTGAGAAGGACGGCGTTATATTTTCTTTTATAATCATGCACAAAATATTGAATACACAAGTTCTTTCTGTTTCGAAATAAAGGAGGATCTTGTTAGGAAACCCTTTTCCCTGAAGTTGTCTTTCTGAGATCGGGAACAGTTTACTTGATTTCTAACAAATAAAAAGACTTCCCCAAACCACACAAAGCCTATCACCTGCTTTTCTCTTTTTTGTTTAGCCTCAAGCGCCGGCGCTTGCGCTTAGGCTATCGGCACAATTCCGCCGGACGCGCGATGATGATCAGTCCCGAATTATGAAGTTCTATCCATTTAATGGATCATGCATGTGCCTGTCAGGAGCATAATTAGGATTACGGAGATATTGCAATGACCCTACGAAATTTCGTCCGCTTTGATTGTCATTTTGCCTTTGGGGTTGGTGGGGGGGTCGCTTGTTTGATACCATGATAATTTTTCGTTTAAGGAAACCACATGGCCGATTATAATAAGGGTTGGGCTTTTTAATTGGGCTTGCTCAACCAGTGCAGGGAGGGTTTGGATTGTTCCTGTTATGATGCGCTGATCATGTTGAGTGCCATTTTCGATGGCGGCGGCAGGGATATTGGCGTCACCGCCATTTTCCACATAAGCCTCGCTTATTTTTGACAAATTAGAAAGACCCATATAAATCACCACGGTTTGATCTTTTTGAATAAGACCTTGCCAATTAAGAGGGATTTCTCCGTCTTTGGTATGACCCGTAACGAAGGTACATGACTGAGCATAATCACGGTGGGTTAGCGGAATTCCAGCAAAGGTCGCACAGCCAGAGGCCGCGGTTATACCCGGGACGATCTGAAAAGGAATATTGGCACTTGAAAGAGTTTCAATTTCTTCACCGCCGCGACCAAATGTAAACGGGTCGCCCGCTTTTAAGCGTAAAACCCGCTTTCCTTGTTGGGCCAGCCTTACCAATAGATCAGAAATGTCTTCTTGGGGTAGAGCGTGGTCTTTGGCCATTTTGCCCACATAAATTCTTTCGGCGTCTTTGCGCACCAAGTTTAAAATACCCTCTCCCAATAAGCGGTCATATAAAACCACATCGCATTGTTGCATCAACCGTAAAGCGCGAAAGGTTAACAGATCAGGATCGCCCGGCCCTGCCCCAATTAAATAAACTTCTCCCACAGGGGGGACCTCTGCGTTTTTTGCGTAATTATTCAACAAGGCTTCGGTGAGCGCAGTGGCTTGCTTTTTTTTGCCAATCAAAACACGCTCGCCAATACTACCGCCGATCAGATCTTCCCAAAAACGTCTGCGGTGGGTAAAATTAGTGATTTTTTCTTTAACTTTTTCGCGGTAACTTCCAGCAAATTGTGCCAGTTGGCCATAGGAAGCGGGAACCATGGTCTCAAATTTCGCCTTAAGGGTTCTGGTGAAAATAGGTGAAGCACCACCGCTTGAAATGGTAATCATAATAGGGCTCCGATCAACAATCGCAGGCATGATAAAATCGCACCTTTCTGGATCATCAACCATATTGACCGGAACGCCCTGCTCATTGGCTAATTTATAAAATGCTCTGTTTTCGGCTTTATCATTTGAGGCACCAAAGCCTACAATAACATTTTTAAAATCCTTCTTTTCAATGGCTCTGCTGTAATGGGTTATGGCCCCTTTTTTCTTGGCTTCTATTAAATCTTGACCAAGCTCATTTGCAAATACATCAATTTGCATCTGGGCTTTAATCAATGTTTCTGCTTTACGCGACGCGATAAGACCACCGCCGACAATAACGGCTTTTTTACCTGTGACATTCAATACGATGGGAAGTTGATCCATATTAACTATTTTCCTGAGCCCACGATAGAAGAAGCTGGCCCATTTTTTGAGCCGTTGGCGCGTCTAAATCCATAATCGTAAAACGCCGCCCTTCACGAATATGAAGCCGTAACATTTGCATATCGCTTTCATGTGAAATCTTTTCCAGCTTTACTTTTTTATTATAGGGGGCTGTAAATTCTTCTATTAAAGTTTTTTTCTCATCACTCATAAGCAGTCCTTCTAAATTATCTTCCGCCCCACATAAATGCATATTCCAATTTATTTTCCCAGTCCCTTGGCGTGTCACGAAAGTCGGGTTTTAAATCAAAACTCAATAATACCTGACCATCAGCACCAAACTGACCAACCACTTTGAGTAATTCCTGAAAACTATTCACTTGGGGGTTTTCCAGTATAATTTGGCTCAGTTGAAGCATATCAATTCCTTAATGCTATAAATTTATTATAATATAGGGTCAAAAAACCGCCCCCTATAGATCAGCCGCGAATGGTGTTTCTCTTGCTTGAAGGCATTTCTATTATGCAGCACATTATTGCATAAGATGCCTTGTCCTTTTCGTAATTTTATCTGTAAGGCGTCTTGTTTTGTTTCATTCAATAGCGTGTTCAAATAGCCAACAGCCTCCTTTGTCATAGGATCATCGCGCCAGATTATATTTTTTTTACGCTGGCTATAGCGCATGTGAAGGTTTCGCCCTTGATTGTAAATTGAAAATACAGGTCCTGCTTGCTGTGATCGCAGTATTTTTCCATTTTCAATATGAGCAGGAATGGTCATCGCATCTTCATTCATCAAGGCCTCTATATAAGCCGGATTTTCATCACGCAGGCGCAAATAAGCCATTTCATGATCCATAAGCCAATTCTCGCCGCCCTCACGGGCAGGGGTATCACAATGCAATAAAACTGCATAAACCTGCTGATCTTTTTGATTATAATAACCATCCGTATGCCAGTTTAATGCTTTATCAGAATAAGGGATAAACCCCCCTTTATTATTTTGTTTGCTGACTTGAAGGGCGGTAATGCCTTTATTATCGTTGCAAAAATGCTGGTCAAGCCTTTCAAGACCAAAATTTTTGGCAAATATTTTCAAACTTTCTGGTGCAAAATCGGTATTTTCCAACTGGTAAATAGCCATGTTATATTTGCCACAACATTCCAATAGGGCCGTTTTTTCCGCTAGAGTGATTCTGCTTAAATTTTTAATTTTAACCACTATATTTTCAAAATTCACAGATTGTTGCGCTAATTTTACGAGACGCCAAGTGCTATATATAATTTTATTTTTTACTAAAAAAGGACTTTCATAAAGCCCGTTATCGGTGCAAGAAAGCCCCCCTTCACTTTTAGAAAGCGTTTTGTAAACCGCGGAATTGTCCGTTATTTTTAGGGCGTCTTTCACAGAATAAGTGTCCATTCAATTCTAATTATTATAGCCTTTTTATAATAGATATATCTTTTTATCTTAAACGAGAACTTTATAAAAGGCTTGATAATTTTCATACTA
>CALDNY010000055.1 GCA_937914685.1 uncultured Kordiimonadaceae bacterium | reverse complement strand
TGCCACAAGTCTCCATTCATGCAAAAGACGGCAAGCGTTTAATGTGGATAGAAGAAAATAAATTAGAACAGGGTCACTCTTATTTTGCTTTCGCAAAACAACATATAGACCCTGAATTTGGTGTCATTAAAAATAAAAATGGCGATGATCTTTATTATCGAATGTATAAACCAGCAAATATGAAACCGGGTAAGAAATATCCCGTAATATTCGCCCTCTACGGCGGCCCTGGACCACAATTGGTTAGAAAAATATGGGGCGATTTATTGCATCAGGTTTTCGCACAAGACGGCTATATTGTTTTTACCCTTGATAATCGCGGTACAGGAAATCGTGGCACTGATTTTGCGGGAGCCCTCTATCATCATATGGGCAGTGTTGAAGTGGAAGATCAAGTTACTGGAGCAGAGTATTTAAAAAGTTTGGATTTTGTTGATGGCGATAATATAGGGGTTCAAGGCCACAGTTACGGCGGATATATGGTATTAATGAGTATGTTTAAAGCACCTGATATTTTTAAAGTTGGCGTCGCAGGCTCTCCTGTTACCGATTGGCGATTATATGACACTCATTATACAGAACGCTTTTTAGGAAACCCATCGGACAATCAAGATGTATACACGAAAAGCAGTGTCTTTCCTTATGTTGACGCCTTGAGGGGAAAATTGCTTATTTTACATGGATTGGCTGATGATAATGTGCTTTTTAGTCATACAAGCATGTTGCTCGATGAAATGCAGCAAAGGGCTATTCAATTTGATTTTATGGCTTATCCTGGTCAAACCCATCGCCTTGGCAGTGACCGTATGCGAAGGTCGCATGTTTACCAAACCATTAAACGCTATTTTGATGATCATTTAAAATAATGGGATCTTTTTTAAAATTAAACTCTTTGTTAACGGACATAACTTATCTTAGAGGGCGAAATCAGTATCTTAAGGATAAAAAATGTTGGTTGGTGAGGTTAGAAAAATAATTAACTCAATGCGAAAGCATAACAGGAGAGCCGTTGTTCTACCTGTTGAGTTAGACGTGGGCGGCAATAAAATTGATTGTGTGGCCTATGACGTGTCATTGGGTGGTGTACGGCTTAAAGTCGACATGCCAATAGAACAAGATACTTGTGTTTTAGTGAATATTCGCGATAAATTAAGTCAAGTTGCCAAAGTGGTATGGTCAGCAGAAGGCTTTGTTGGCTTAAGTTTCAATAATAATGCAAAAGAAATTAAAGCAGATCTTGGTGCTTTTGCCATGAACTTGAATTAATAAACAACGTAGAATGCATTAAAAATATGAATACAAAATTGAACGATGAATTTCAGATGAGGCAAAGTAGGCGTCAAAATGTGCTGTTAAAATCACATTTAGACGTTGGCAGTTATTATTTTGAAGCTCTCGCCTTTGATATTTCGCTTCATGGCGCAAAAATTAAATTAAACCTACCCCTTGAGCTAGGGACCAAGTTTGTAATCTCTATTAAAGATAATAATAAATTACCCTCCAAAGTATCATGGGTCAGAAACGGTTTTATCGGCCTTGAATTTGTTTATCCGCCTGAAAAGGTAAAAAGTATTTTTGGTAGTCTAGGCGAGCGCTTAGATTAATTTTTACATCTAATATTTTAATGGCACCGTGCCTTTTGAACAGATTCTACCGAGTCTGTTAATTTTGCGATTCTTTGATGAAAAGAAGCATAAATTCCCTATTTTATCTAATTCGCCCATAAAAACCCATTCACAGGATTTTTATTAACATCCCTTATTGGCACTTTTCTGTTGATAGTAATATGCTGTAACACATTAAAAATAAACAGTTTTCATTAATTTGACGACCTGTTTAATGGATTGTTAACCCCATATAAATTACATTAAATCCCATTGACGGGCATGATATCCCATGATATTCCATTTAAGGAGTAAGTGGGACAAACCTGTAATAACCAGTAAATAATTTTGGACGATCAAATGCCGTTATTTATGTCGAAATATACAAATAAGGTGGATCAGAAAGGCCGAGTGTCTGTTCCTGCGCAATTTCGCGCGGCATTACCCTCTGGCTTTCAAAAATCAATTGTTATGGTTCAGGCGGTAAACCACAATGCTATTGAATGTTGTGATCTTCTTTATATCGAAAAACTTAATGACAGCTTAGAAGGCTTTGCCCCTTATTCTGATGAACATGACGAATTTAGTTTAGCTCTAATGTCAGGGTTGGTTGAATTGACCTTTGATGGCAATGGCCGGATTATTTTACCCCATGAGTTGATGGAATTTGCGGGCATTACTGATTATGCCACATTTGCCGGTAAAGGAAAAACTTTCCAAATTTGGGAACCGGAGGCTTTTGCTCGGGAATTAGAAAAAGCCAGACATAAAGTAAAAGAAAAACGCGGCCTCTTAAAATTTCGCATCAAGCAAGAAGATGAGTGAGATCATGGGCGCTCATAATACATCCTCTTTAGATGCTCCTTCTGTATCCTCACATGTTTCTGTTATGCTCGGTGAGGTTCTAGACGCCCTTAATCCAGATCAAAATGGTGTTTATGTGGACGGCACTTTTGGAGCTGGCGGATATAGTAGGGCTATCTTAGAACGTAATGTCTCAATGCTTTGGGCGATAGATCGCGATCCTTCTGTTACGATGGCGGCTGAAAAAATAGAAAAAGATTTTCCAGGAAAATTTAAACTCTTAAAAGGATGTTTTTCAGAAATGGAAAGTCTTTTGTCTGAACAAGGTCAAAAGACTGTGGACGGGATCGTCTTAGATATCGGTGTTTCCTCGATGCAGATTGACCAAGCGGATAGAGGGTTTTCATTCATTAATGATGGTCCGCTTGATATGCGTATGGGGGATATTGGGCCAACGGCCGCTGATGTGGTCAATCTAAGCGAAGAAGAGGAACTCGCTAATATCATTTATCAATTTGGTGAAGAGCGGGCCTCGCGCCGGGTGGCTCACGCTATTGTTGAGGCCCGAGAGGTTAAGCCCTTTACCAGAACATTAGAATTATCAAAAATTGTGGAAAAAGCCGTCGGCGCCCCTCGTTATAAAAAAGGCAAGCGTCAAATTCATGGCGCGACCAGAACTTTTCAAGCGTTAAGAATTTTTGTCAATGATGAACTTGGAGAATTGCGCCGCGGATTAGAAGCGGCGGAAAGAATTTTATCACCGGGCGGCCGGCTATGTGTGGTCACTTTTCATTCATTGGAAGACCGGGTGGTTAAAGAGTTTTTTAAAATAAGAAGTGGCGATGTTGCTCGGCCTTCTCGTCATATGCCAAGCCAAGTGGATCAGATGCCTGATCCGACTTTTGAAATATTATTTAAAGGCGCAAAGAAAGCGTCTGAGCAAGAAATAGAACAAAATATACGTTCTCGTTCTGCAAAACTGAGAGCTGCTGTGCGCACTGAAGCGACAGCATGGAAAAAGGAGATTGCGGCATGATTAAACTATTTGCAGCATTCACTATCTTTACAGTGATGATTTCTACGGCTGCCGTTTATAATTTAAAACAGGCAACATACAATCTTGAAGAAAAAAAACGAGACATAAGCACACAAATTCTAAAAGACCGTGAAGCTATAAAAGTTTTAAAAGCCGAAATGGCCTATCTATCAAGACCTGCGAGATTAGAGCGTTTAAGTCGGCGCCATTTGGTTTTGGATAGTACGCAAAATGAACAATTAAGTTCTGAAATTGCTTCCCTTTCTATGCGTAATAATGTGCAAATGGCTAATTTGCCTATTGATAATTTTCAATTGTTATTACCCAGGAAAAAACCGGATCCAATAGCCATTTCCAGACGTATCAATAATGTTGGACAAAGATCAAAAGTTAAATTAGCAAGTTTTTCTCAACAAGAAGTACAGGCCAGTATGAAAAATGAGCAAAACAATCAGGAAAACCAACAAGCACTAGCTGAGAATAATTTATATCAACGGATCTTGGCTAAAATAGGAAAATAAAGGTCAATTTAAGAATAGGGAATTAACACGTGAAGCCAATTGACTTGCAGGTGGAGGGAACCAAGCAAGGCGCTATAGAAATCGCCCGAAACCGCATGATAATTTTGATGGCTCTTTTTACCATAGGATTTTTAACTGTTGCGGTGAAATTAATTTCGGTCGGCGTTTTTCAAGCAATCCCAGAAGATTCTAATTCGCGTAGTGTTAATCAAAATCCTGTGATTATGGCAAGAGCAGATATCGTTGACCGCAATGGTATCATTGTTGCGACAAATTTAAAAACCCCTTCGCTTGGGGTTAATCCTTATAAAATTAATGATCCGCAATTACTTTCTTATAAAATAGCGGAGGTTTTGCCTTCTTTAAAGCAGGAGGCTATTTTTAAAAAACTTACCTCAAATCGACGGCACGTTTGGATAAAACGTACATTAACACCAAAACAAATGTTTGAAATTAATCGATTAGGGGAGCCGGGCTTGGTTTTCTCCGCCGCAGAAAAACGTGTTTATCCGCAAGGCCGATTATTATCGCACGTCCTTGGTTCTGTGGATATTGATAATAAAGCAAGGACCGGCGTTGAGGCATTTTTTAATGACCGCCTTACAGATCCTATGCGCTCAGAAGACCCACTCTATTTGTCTATTGATATGCGATTGCAATATATTTTGAACCAAGAACTCAGTGATTTTAAGGAAAAATTTTCAGCCAAAGGTGCAGCAGGTATTATCTTAGATGCGAATAGTGGCGAGATATTGGCTCTTTCGTCTCTGCCAGATTTTGATCCAAATGAAACCGCTGGCCCACAAAATACAGGTCAGTTAAACAGGGCTTTGCAAGGGGTCTATGAATTAGGGAGCGGCTTTAAAACCTTCACTTTGGCTTTGGGATTGGATAGTAAAGTGATTAATTTGTCGTCTCGTTATGATGCCACTAAGTCGGTAAGGGTTTCAGGATTTACAATCCATGATGATCATGCGAAAAATCGCTGGTTAAGTGTGCCTGAAATTTTTGTCTATTCATCAAATATAGGGACTTTAAAAATAGCTCAAGATATTGGAATCGAGCATCAAAAAGAATTTTTTCAAAAATTAGGGTTATTTCGTAAAACCGATGTGGAAGTCTATGAGGCGGCTAGCCCTTTACTTCCTCTCCAGTGGGGCCCGACGGAGCTGGTGACCACATCATATGGTCATGGTATTGCTGTAACGCCGTTACATCTGGTCAATGGGGTTGCGGCCATAGTCAATGGTGGACGCCTTAATCCTGCCACCTTACTGCGCAAAGATATAGCGCAAGATGAGAGTTTTTCTACTGTACGTTATTCTGATCAAGTTCCCCGATCACAGGAAGTTCAAGTTATTTCACCAAAAACCAGTGAAATAATGAGAAACTTACTTCAACTTGTTGTGGAATATGGAACTGGAAAAAATGCGAAAGTTGATGGTTATTCAATAGGCGGTAAAACAGGTACGGCCATAAAAGCTGTTGGTGGTGGTTATAATGATCATTCCGTTATTTCATCTTTCGTATCTGTTTTTCCTGTGGATCATCCAAAATATGTAATTTTTGCCATGCTCGATGAACCTCAGGGCATAAAAGAAACATTTAATATGGCGAGCGGCGGTTGGACGGCAGCCCCTCTTGTTGGCAATATTATCAGACGTATAGGACCATTGCTTGGAATTGCCCCTGTCAACAAGAAGAAAATTATATATGAAGATTTAATATTGGTGTATGGATTAGAATAATGAAATTAAGCCAACTGTTAACGGATAGAAAATTTAAAACTGATGTAGATATTTGCGGGATTACCGCAGATAGCCGTAACGTTGAGCCTGGCTTTTTGTTTGTGGCCTTACCGGGTCTTAAATTTAATGGAGCCGATTATATTGATGAGGCGATAAAATCAGGGGCGGCAGCAATTTTATGTGTACCACAAGTAAAATCCAATGATGAAAATATTATCTGGATTTTGGATGATTACCCTGTCCGAGTTTTCCCACACATGGTCTCTCGATTTTTTCAGGATCAACCGGAAAATATTGCAGCGGTAACAGGGACAAATGGTAAAACCTCCGTTGCATTTTTCACCCAACAAATATGGAAACAATTGGGACTTAAAGCGGCGTCAATCGGCACCTTGGGTATTCAATCAGAGGATTATGTTAAAGAAACAGGCCTTACCACGCCTGATCCTATCGTTATACATAAAGCTCTTAGTAAATTGTGCCATATGGGCGTCAATCATGTTGTTTTTGAAGCGTCAAGTCATGGCTTGGATCAACGGCGTCTTGATGGGGTTAATATTTCAGCCGCCGCCTTTACTAACCTTACCCATGATCATTTAGATTATCACCATAGCGAAGAGGAATATTTTAAGGCAAAGGCGCGTCTTTTTTGTGAAATTTTGCCGCCGTCTAAAACCGCTGTTTTAAATATTGACAGCCCCCTTGTTGCAGATGTTCAGGCAATATGTGCTGCTAAAGGGCATAATATTATAACAGTCGGCCATAGTGATGGTGATATTCGCCTTCTAAATCAACGCACATCATCTTCGGGTCAGGAAATAACCGTTAGTTATCAGGATAAAATATACGATGTGGCCTTACCTCTTGTTGGTCATTTTCAAGCCACTAATGCGCTTATGGCGGTTGGTTTGGTCATTGGCTGCGGCGGTGAAGCGGATCAGGCTTTTAAGGCATTATCTTACCTGCGCCCTGTGCGCGGACGTATGGAACAAGTGGGGCGGCATTTTAGTGGCGCGCGCGTTTATGTTGATTTTGCCCATACCCCAGACGCTCTTGAAACGGTTTTAAGGGCCCTTAAAGCTCATGTCAGGGGAAACCTTGTGGTTGTTTTTGGTTGCGGCGGTGATCGGGACAAAGCAAAACGTAAAATAATGGGTGAAATAGCGCGCACGTGCGCCTCGAGGATCTATGTCACCGATGATAACCCCCGTAGCGAAGTTCCTGCGGATATACGCGCGCAAATTATGCAAGGCTGTCCTGAGGCTTACAATGTAGGTGACAGAGCCAAGGCCATTCAAATGGCGGTATCTGGTCTGGAAGTGGGCGATATTCTGCTGGTGGCGGGAAAAGGACATGAGCAGGGCCAAACTATTGGCGATCAAGTTATTGATTTTGATGATGCCTCTGTCGTTCGTTCGGCCA
The DNA here is from genome assembly GCA_937914685.1 of uncultured Kordiimonadaceae bacterium. Classification (GTDB taxonomy): domain Bacteria; phylum Pseudomonadota; class Alphaproteobacteria; order Sphingomonadales; family Emcibacteraceae; genus Pseudemcibacter. The sequence goes on along the minus strand of CALDNY010000055.1, from coordinate 8,302 downwards.
TTGCATCAATCGATCAAAAAGAGACTGAACATAAACGTAAAGTAAATTAACAAGGTTACATAATGATGAAATTACTGCCCTTATGGACCATGGAAGAATTAAAGAAAATTTTGTCCATTGAAACAGGTGCCAATTGGAATTGTTACGGCGTCTCCATAGATAGTCGTTCTGTGGAACGGGGTGATTTGTTTTTTGCTCTATCAGGCCCCAATTTTGATGGTCATAGCTATGTGAAGACGGCTCTTGAGAACGGTGCGGCGGGTGCAGTGGTCAGTAAGCCGGTGAAGGGCGTTGATAATAGCAAATTATTATTGGTTCCCGATGTAATGGAAGCTTTGGTCGCGCTTGGTAAAGCAGGGCGTGACCGCGTTAATGTGCCGATCATTGCTATTACGGGGAGCGTTGGTAAAACAGGAACCAAGGAAGCCCTGAAAGCGGCTCTGTCGCGTTATAAAAAAACTCATGCCAGTATTTTAAGTTATAATAATGATGTTGGTGTGCCCTTATCGCTGGCTCGTATGCCTTATGATACAGAATATGGTATATTTGAAATGGGTATGAACCATAAAGGTGAATTAGCTGAATTGGTAAAATTAGTCCGCCCTGATGTGGCGATTATCACCACAGTTGAACTTGCCCATAGTGAATTTTTCGAAAACATTGAAGAAATTGCTGATGCCAAGGCTGAAATATTTACGGCCATGAATGGTTCAATCAATGAAGGCGGTATTGCCATTTTAAATTATGATAACGCTCATTATGAGCGGCTCAGTACTAAGGCAAAAGCGGCTGGAATTAAAAAAATAATTTCTTTTGGTGCGGATCAAAAAGCAGATGTAAAAATGCTTGACCATTTTTTTCATGATACCTGTAGCTGTATTATCGCCGATATTATGGGTAAAGTGATGACCTATAAAGTAGGGATGTTAGGCTATCATTGGGTTATGAATTCACTGGCTGTGATCGCGTGCGTTGATGCGGTTGGTGCTGATCTTGGTTTAAGTGGATTAGGTCTAGCTGAATTAAAGCCCCTTGTCGGTCGTGGACGGCGGGAGCGCCTTTATTTTGATGTGATAAGCGATGGCTCAATATTACTTATTGATGAAAGTTATAATGCTAACCCAGCAAGCATGGATGCCGCCATTAAGACACTCGGTCAATGTGAAGTCGGTGATAATGGTCGAAGAATTGCAGTTTTAAGCGATATGGGTGAATTGGGAAAACAAGCAGATCAATTGCATTGTGATCTTGGGGCTCCATTAATCAACGCTAATGTCCACAAACTTTTTTTGGTTGGTTCTCATATGAAAAACCTTGTGGATCATATTAAAGCTAGCAATTCTAGAATGAGTGTCCATTATTTTAATGATAAAGAAGCCCTAGAAAGAGCCTTGTTACACGATATTCGTGATGGTGATGTGATTATGGTCAAAGGATCAAATTCTGGGGGCATGTCCACGATTGTGCAAACCTTAAAAAAATTAGACTTCAATCAAGAAAAACAGGCGGCTGTTAGCTGATTAGAAAAGGATAAATTAATAGAATGCTTTATCAAACATTATATTCATTAAGTGATCAATATAGCTTTTTAAATGTCTTTCAATATTTGACGTTTAGAACTGGAGCATCGTTATTTACGGCATTCATCGTTAGTTTTATGTTTGGTCCAATGATGATAAGTTGGCTAAAATCTAAACAAAAAAACGGTCAACCTATTCGTGAAGATGGCCCACAAAGCCATATCATTCAAAAGCAAGGTACGCCAACTATGGGCGGGTTTTTAATCCTTTTAGGTTTAAGTGCGGGTACTTTGTTGTGGGCGGATCTATCCAATGAATATATTTGGGCAAGTTTACTTGTAACAACAGGTTTTGGCGTTATTGGTTTTCTTGATGATTATGCAAAAATTATAAGATCAAGCTCGGCTGGTCTTTCAGGAAAGGTGAAGTTAACATTAGAAGCTGCCATTTCTATTTCAGCAATGTTGATTATTATCAATAAAGCGGGCCCTGATATGGGCTCGATGCTGGCGTTGCCATTTTTAAAAGATACTCTGATAGACCTTGGTTGGTTTATGATCCCTTTTGGTATGTTTGTTTTAATTGGCAGTTCAAATAGTGTTAATTTAACGGACGGATTAGACGGTCTAGCCATTATGCCAGTGATTATCGCCTCTGGTACTTTTGCTCTTATTGCCTATCTTGCCGGCAATATGGTATTTGCAGAGTATCTCAATATTTCTTACGTTGAAGGGAGCGGTGAATTAGCAGTTTTTCTTGCCTCGATCATTGGGGCAGGACTTGGGTTTTTATGGTTTAATGCTCCGCCTGCAATGATTTTTATGGGCGATACGGGTAGTTTATCATTAGGCGGTGCGCTCGGCGCAGTCAGCGTGATTACCAAGCATGAAATTGTACTTGCCATTGTTGGCGGTTTATTTGTTTTAGAAACAGTTTCTGTCATCGTTCAGGTGGTCTCTTTTAAATTAACGGGCAAGCGGGTTTTTCGTATGGCGCCCATTCACCATCATTATGAAAAAAAAGGTTGGGCGGAGTCGACAATTGTTATCCGTTTTTGGATTATAGCGGTCTTGTTGGCATTGATCGGCCTTGCCACATTAAAATTAAGATAAAATGAGCATAATAAAAAATGAGCACTTTTTCTCGCACAGACAATAGTATTATTAGTACCTGGTGGTGGACAGTAGATCGCTGGCTCTTAATGTCGCTGGCCTTGCTGATTATCATTGGTATTGTCTTGGTTTTTGGAGCAAGTCCTGCTGTGGCGGAACGTATTGGTCTGCCAAGTTTTCATTTTGTTCAAAGACAGATTATTTTTCTCCTCATGTCAGTGGCGGCGATGTTTTGTGTATCACTTATGCCCCCTGTGATGGTACGGCGCTTTGGTATTATTTTATTTGCAGTCTGTTTGCTGTTGCTTGTGGCGACACTTATAGTGGGACCAGAAGTTAAAGGAGCACGCCGTTGGTTGCCTATTGGTTCATTCACATTGCAAACCTCGGAATTTATCAAACCTGCTTTCATTATATTCTCGGCTTGGATGTTATCGCAAAGTCAAAAAGTCTCAGGCTTTGCCGGTTGGAAAATATCGATGATTTCTTATATGGTAGTAATATCATTATTAATATTGCAACCTGATCTTGGTCAATCAATATTGGTTTCTATAGTGTGGGGGGTTCAAATATTTATGGCTGGCTTGGCTTGGGCTTGGGTTTTTGGTCTTATCGCTCTTGGTCTGGTCGGGATTTTGACGGCCTATATTTTCCTTCCTCATGTGGCAGGTCGTATTGACAGTTTTTTCCATCCTGAAAATAGTGACACCTTCCAAGTCGATCAGGCGATGAATGCGTTTCGAAGTGGCGGCCTTTTTGGTAAAGGTCCTGGCGAAGGCGTGGTTAAAATTCACTTACCTGATGCCCATTCTGATTATATATTTGCTGTTGCAGGCGAAGAATTTGGTGTGATTGTTTGTTTGCTTATCATTGGCATTTTTGCCGTTATCGTCATTAGAGGTTTTGTCAATCTATTGAAAGAGCAGGATCTATTTACGGTTCTTGCGGTGGCGGGTTTGCTTATTCAATTTGGTATTCAGGCTTTTATTAATCTTGCGGTTAACCTTTCAATATTGCCTAGCAAAGGAATGACCTTGCCGTTTGTTAGTTACGGTGGCTCATCAATGATTGCTCTTGCGATTGGTATGGGAATGATTTTATCGCTGACACGGCGTTATAGTCAATATAAGCCCGGGCAAACAAATTTATCATGGGGGCAAAAATGATACGTCGGCGTACCAGTCACATTGTTTTGGCCGCAGGGGGAACAGGTGGGCATATGTTCCCCGCTCTTGCTTTGATGGAAGAATTATTAGCACGCGGCCATAGAGTGACATTAATCACCGATAAGCGCGGCCTTGCGTATCGTAAATTGTTTAAAGAAATTAAAATTTATGAAGTGTCAAGCGCTTCATTTGCCGGCAAAGGAATGATTGGCAAGATTTTTTCTATCCCCAAAATTTTCAGTGGCATATTAGCCGCCCGATCTCTGTTAAAAATGATCAAGCCGGGAGTGGTTATTGGTTTTGGTGGCTATCCATCGTTACCAACTGTGAAGGCTGCTTTATCCCTAGATATCCCCACTTGTATTCATGAACAAAATGCGGTGCTTGGAAGGGTGAATAGATATTTGGCAAAATCGGTCGATGCTGTAGCCTTGTCATTTGATGAAACAAAAAAAGTGAAATGGCATAAATATAATTATGGTGCGGTCACGGGAAATCCCGTCCGTAAAGAAATTGTTGAAATTGGTGATTTATATTATCCCACTTTGGGTGATGACCGTATTTTTAGAATATTGGTGATCGGTGGTAGTCAAGGCGCACGTATATTCAGTGAAGTTGTGCCCCAAGCGATTTCTACTCTGCCACGCGCTTCACAACGAAGGCTGCAAATTACCCAGCAATGCCGTGCAGAAGATATAGAAGCGGTGCGCGAATTATATGCAGATACAAAAATCGCCGTTGAGCTTACCACATTCATTGAAGACCTACCTAGTTGTCTACGCTGGTCACATTTGGTGATTGGCCGCGCTGGGGCCTCGACAATTTCCGAATTATCAACGGCGGGACGCCCAGGAATTCTCGTGCCTTATCCCAATGCAACCGATAATCACCAGATGGAAAATTCAAAAGAAATCGTTGCTGCGGGTGGGGCGTGGCTTTATGAGGATCGTCAATTTACCGCAAGCACCCTTGCTAAAATTTTGCAACGCATGGCTCGCCACCCTCGTGAAGTATGGCAAGCAGCGGAACAATCAAGAAAAGTGGGCAAACCCTACGCCGCTAAGGATTTAGCCGATTTGGTTGAGCGTTTGGCATTGGTCAAGGGAGATCGCGAAATCGTAAAAACCAACAATATGGTTGCAGAAAATATAACTCAAGAAAACCACCAAGGGTTAAGGGCCGAAAGATGAATAAAGAAATAGGATCTAATAATATTGGTCATCCCGTCAATATTGGCACTTTGCATTTTGTTGGCATTGGCGGTATCGGCATGAGCGGTATTGCCGAAGTGATGCATAATTTTGGCTATAAAGTTCAAGGCAGTGATATTTCTGAAAATGCCAATGTTAAAAGATTAAAGAAATTAGGGATAAAAGTATTCGTCGGTCAAAAAGCGGAGAATTTGCAAGGGGCATGGGGGATCGTAGTCTCCACGGCCATCAAGTCAGATAACCCGGAAATAATTGAGGCAAGAGCTTTAAAAATGCCGTTAATTCGACGTGCTGAAATGCTGGCAGAGCTTATGCGGCTAAAATGGTGTATTTCTGTTGCAGGAACTCATGGTAAAACGACGACAACGACAATGGTCTCTGCGGTGCTTGATGAAGCAAATTATGATCCCACAGTCATAAACGGCGGCATAATAAATGCCTATGGCACCAATGCTAGGCTCGGTGCAGGGGATTGGATGGTGGTCGAGGCTGATGAAAGTGACGGCACTTTTATCAAACTTCCCTCAACGGTGGCAGTTGTCACAAATATTGATCCAGAACATTTGGACTTTTATGGGAATTTTGAAAATGCTAAAGCAGCCTTTCGTACATTTGTAGAAAACGTACCTTTTTATGGCTTTACCGCCATGTGTATTGATCACCCTGAAGTCCAAGCCTTAATGGGTAAAATTGTCGATAGAAGAATTATTTCATACGGCTTTAGTCCTCAAGCAGAAGTTAGAGCGACTAAAGTGTCTTTTAATGGGGGGGCCGCACATTTTGATGTGGAAATTTCCAACCGTCAGGATAATAGTGTGATAAACCTTAATGGTATCACTATGCCTATGCCGGGCCGTCATAATATCTTAAATGCCTTAGCCGCCATAGCCGTATCCCATGAGTTGGGAATATCGGACGATGTGATCCGCAGTACATTTTCCAAATTCTCAGGTGTTAAGCGTCGTTTTAGCCTTGTCGATAAAGTGGACGGCATTACCATAGTTGATGATTATGCTCATCATCCTGTAGAAATTTCATCGGTGTTAAGTGCGGCGCGGGAAGCCTATCAAGGGCGCGTTATTGCTGTGATGCAACCTCATCGTTACACTAGATTGCAAAGTTTATTTAAAGAGTTTTGTGCCTGTTTTAATCATGCTGATACGGTGATTATTGCTCCCGTGTTTGAAGCTGGAGAAGACCCCATCGAAGGCGCGGATCAAGACGCACTGATAGAAGGCTTACGTAATTTTGGCCATAAAAAAGTGATTAAATTAGAAGACCCAAGCGCATTGGCAGCTATAATATCCGAGCAAGCAAACAGCGAAGATATTGTCATATTCCTTGGTGCAGGCAATATTACAAACTGGGCTTATGATTTGCCTGATGCTTTAAGAAAGGCTCGCAAATAATGGTCGGGCCTGTTTGCCAAAATAATATCAGTGATTTTTCCTATCAGGGACGAGGGAAGCTTGATTATGATGCGCCATTAGCGAAACTGACATGGTTTAGAACTGGCGGTAAAGCAGATATGCTCTTTACGCCCAAAGACGAGAAAGATTTAAGCGAATTTCTTAAAATATTACCGCGAGAATTCCCCGTATTGGCGCTGGGGATAGGATCAAATATGTTGATCCGTGATGGTGGCATCGAAGGCGTGGTCATTCGTTTGGGTAAAAATTTTTCCAATATTACACTTGATGAAAATAGCATCATTGTCGGCTCAGGCACGCCTGATATTTCTGTGGCGCGGGCGGCTATGGAGGCGGGAATTGCAGGCTTTGAATTTTTGCGCGGCGTCCCAGGAACCATTGGCGGCGCTCTTAAAATGAATGCGGGGGCCTATGGCAGTGAAGTTAAAGATATATTTAAAAGCGCGATAGCTATTGATCGATCAGGCAATAGCCATATTTTAAAATATGATGATATGGGCTTTTCTTATCGCCATACAGAAGTGCCAGATGATTATATTTTTGTCAGTGCTACATTTGAAGGCCGATCTGACAGGCGTGATCAAATTGAACGACGAATGAATGAAATTGTCGATGCCCGCGAAGAAAGCCAACCTTTACGCACCAGAACAGGGGGCAGTACTTTTAAAAACCCGGAAGGGCATTCGGCATGGAAACTTGTCGATGGTGCGGGATGTCGGGGGCTTAAGATTGGTGGGGCAACGGTTTCAGAAAAACATTGTAATTTTTTAATTAACGAAGGGGAGGCTAGCGCCCAAGATATTGAAGAATTAGGAGAAGAGGTGCGCAGGCGGGTGATGAATAATTGTGGTATCAAACTTGAATGGGAAATAAAAAGAATAGGACGGCGCTCGTGAAAAAACATGTCTGTGTTCTAAAAGGGGGGTGGTCAAGTGAGCGTGAAGTATCCTTGGTCAGCGGTGCATCTGTTGGAGAGGCCTTGAAAAATGCGGGTTATCAGGTCAGTGAAATTGACGTAACGCGGGACATTTATCATGTGTTAGAACAGCTTAAGCCAGACGTGGTTTTTAATGCTCTTCACGGCACTTGGGGCGAAGACGGATGTGTTCAAGGATTACTTGAAACATTGAAAATTCCCTATAGCCATTCCGGGGTTAAATCATCGGCCCTTGCCATGGATAAAATATTATCCAAAAAATTATTCAACAGCATTGGTATTCCTTGCGCCGCCGATATGATTATTAGTACAGAGCAGCTTTTTAAAAACGACCCCATGAAACGTCCTTATGTGATAAAGCCCTATAATGATGGCTCAAGCGTTGGTGTCGTTATTGTTTTTGATGGTGACAAAATTTCAATGGATCAAGAAGGGCCATGGCAGAATAGCGAATATTTGATGGTGGAAAAATATATTCCGGGACGAGAACTAACCGTTTCAGTTATCGCAAATCGTGCACTTTGTGTGACGGAGCTTGTGCCAAAATCAGGATTTTATGATTATAAGGCAAAATATCAAGATGGTATGACCGATCATATATTGCCAGCGGCTCTGACGGATGAGCAAACAACGACACTATTGGATATGGCCTTAAAGGCTCATAATATTTTGGGTTGCAGAGGGGTTAGTCGTTCGGATTTTCGCATGAACGGTGATGATATATATATATTGGAAACCAATACTCAGCCCGGCATGACACCACTTTCGTTAGTGCCAGAACAAGCCAAGCAGATGGGGATTGATTTTGAAGAACTGGTCATTTGGATGGTGGAGGATGCATCATGCGAGCGATAAAAGAGGTCCAACAAAGTTATAAGGTGAGTAAAAAACCAACTATTAAGCGCGGCGAAAAAGAAGCCATAAGT
>CALDNY010000054.1 GCA_937914685.1 uncultured Kordiimonadaceae bacterium | reverse complement strand
CTTTTAGGACCATGCATACAACAGCTATCAAGGGTGACATCACCATTAGCATCAGGAAGCCCACCGTAACCGACACTCGCGTCCTCAATGGCAAGTTCAGGCAAATTAACGCAAGCAATGGTCGCGTCCAACACATCGGCGCCTTCCCCCATCATGCGGTACGCTGCCTCAATCCCCGTCTCACCCTTTTCATTTTTTAATTTGTGACCATTATGAGCCGCAACTACAAGCGGACGATGAGAACTCATAAGCGCAGGTGCGCCTTTAGCAAATGCCTTGCTCGCCATTGAAGAGGCCGCAACAACCGCCCCTGCCGCCCCTAAAACTTCACGTCTATTCATTTTTTTCGTCATGATATTTCTCCCATTATGTTTTTGATAAAATCATAATGGTGACAAAGTTGGATTATGTCAAATCCTCTGTCCGATCCACATCATTCAAAGTATCAATGATGGCGATTTTTCGATTGAGGGCGATATTGGCGATGGTATCTTTAAGCGCATGCTCGCTAGACCAACGCACCCCTTCAAAAGGAGCAATGCGGGCGCGGCTTCTGCGCATACCCACGAGCCAATAACCGCCGTCTTGAGCGGGGCCAAAAACGCTATCGTGTTTTTTTAAGGCGCGAAAAGCTTTGTTGATATGATGCTTTTCGATGGTTGGAATATCGCCGCCGATAAGAACCACCTTGCCCGTATCCATTTGGTCAAACACTCTTTGCATTCGTTGGCCGAGGTCACCGCCGCCTTGAGCGATGATGTTAAAACCGCCGTTAAAAAAATCGCCTTTATAATGATCGGGCGAAAGGCAAATTGTCACTGTCCATTTTCCCTGTCCCAAACGCTTTAAGAGGCCGCGCACAGTATGTTTATAAAATCGCCACGCCGCAACATTGCCGATATCTTTAGCTAGCCTTGTTTTAACGCGGCCTAATTGCGGGGCTTTAACAAATATGACCAGATGATTTTGCATCAATAAATCTTCTTGATAAAATTGGGCGATACCCCAAATTTATAGAGCAACAGACAAAAACCATTGCGAAACATGCGAATAAGATAACCATATTGATTATATTTTTGCGCAGATGTGATTATTTCAAGTGACGACATTTTAAGCCGCCGACGGCCAATGCGCCGGATCATATCCACGTCTTCCATCAGCGCCATATCTTTATAACCGCCCACCTGATCATAAAGAGAGCGTGATATAAAAAGCCCCTGATCGCCGTACGGTAAACTAAAGACGTAACATCGAAAGCGTACCCAATATTCCAAGAGCCTTGGAAAAAAACCATCATCATCAAATTTCAACGTAAATGCCATAGCCTTATCAGGATAATTTTCAATGTGATCCTCTAATTGTTGATACCATCCCATTGGCAATTTGCTATCGCCGTGCAAAAACAATAACCAGTCCCGAGCGGCAAAATTAGCCCCCGTCGCCAATTGCAATCCACGTCCGGGATTTGAATTGATAATATTATAGTGGGCCAATGAATATGTCTGATTGCCCCCATTAACAATAATCACATCATCAGGCAAATCTTTCAACAGCTCTATAAGCCGTTCGTCAATTTTTAGGGTCGGTATAATGATATTAATCATCGATAATTTCTTTATTGTTATTTTTGATCAGTCTATAGTCTGGCCCATGGAAAAACAAACGGCAAAACCAAATTATGATTTGGAAACTAAAATCGGCGGCATTATTTGCGGCGTTGATGAAGTGGGGCGTGGACCGCTAGCCGGGCCAGTGATTACGGCGGCAGTAATCTTAGATCCTCATAATATTCCACTCTACTTGAACGATTCAAAAAAGTTGAGTTTTAAAAAAAGGTTAATGCTCAATGACATCATTCTTGCCAGCGCAGAATGTGCCTTTGGCGAAGCCAGTTTAGAGGAAATTGACGAGCTTAATATCCTACACGCGACTATGCTTGCCATGAGCCGCGCCGTTGCTAATTTACCCCGAAAAGTAGATCATGTCTTGGTCGATGGCAACAGATTACCAGTCCTCGACACAGCAGCGACGGCGGTGATAAAAGGAGATCAAAAATCAGTTTCCATCGCTGCAGCGTCGATTATTGCCAAAGTAAAACGCGATTTTTTAATGAAAAATCTTGCTAAAATTCACCCTGAATATGGCTGGGATCGAAATTCAGGATATGGTACCCGTGAACATATACAGGCACTAAACCTTGTGGGTATAAGCCCTTACCACCGCAAATCATTTGCCCCAGTTCGTAACCTATTAGTTTAACAAAATACTCTAAATGATTGATTCCAGTAAAAAAATGCTTGACGTGATTCGCCAAATGATTCATGATTCCTCCCATGAAACAAAAAACAAACATAAAACTAAAAGCACGCCCCCAAGGCCGGACCACCAAATCCGCCCCAAAAGATAGCGCTTATAAAACTCTTCCATTGGATCAAATTCTAATGGGCGATTGCATCGAGCTTATGAATAGCTTACCAGAAAAATCAGTCGATGTGATCTTCGCTGACCCACCCTATAACATGCAACTAAAAGGCGATCTTCATCGACCTGATAATTCTCATGTTGATGCGGTAAATGACAAATGGGATCAGTTTTCAAGCTTTGAAGTTTATGATAAATTTAGCCGCGACTGGCTTGTGGCCGCACGGCGTGTTCTTAAAGACAACGGCACCCTTTGGGTGATCGGTAGTTACCATAATATTTACCGTGTCGGCAGTATATTACAAGATATCGGTTATTGGGTTCTTAATGATATTATCTGGCGCAAGACTAATCCCATGCCCAATTTTCGCGGCACACGTTTTACCAACGCCCATGAAACACTGCTTTGGTGTAATAAAGGCGAAGGCTTTAACAAATATACATTCAATTATGAAGCCATGAAGGCCTTTAATGATGACGTTCAAATGCGTTCTGATTGGTTACTGCCGATTTGTTCGGGCGGTGAACGTTTAAAAGTCAATGGACATAAAGGCCATTCAACCCAAAAACCTGAAGCCTTGCTTTATCGGGTGCTGTTATCGTCGACCAATAAAGGTGATGTGGTGCTTGACCCCTTTTTTGGTAGTGGCACAACAGGCGCGGTTGCCAAAAAGCTCGGACGCCATTATATAGGCCTAGAGCGCGAAGAAAAATATATCAGCCTTGCCAGCGACCGCATTAAACAAATTGAGCCCCTTGGCGATGATGCCATTGAAATAACACCGGCCAAACGTTCCCTGCCCCGTGTTGCTTTTGGCACCTTGATCGAAAACGGCATGATTAAGCCCGGCACCATCCTTTACGGCCCGAGCAAACGTCATGTTGCCAAAGTACGCGCCGACGGCACATTGATTAGCGCGGACAGCAAAGGATCAATCCACCAAGTTGGCGCCCAATTACAAGGCGCACCAAGCTGCAATGGTTGGACATTCTGGAATATTGAGGTCAATGATAATCTGGTCTCTATTGACAATTTAAGGGCCGAAGTTCGCGCCTTAATGAATTAAAACAATAAAAAAAGATATTATCTTCCTCGATAATGACTGTTTTACCCTAGGGTAATATAACCCGCCAAAGCGAAAGCTTGGCGGGTTATTTGTTAGTTATGGCAAATTTAGTATTATTTATAAACTGGCGTTAGCCAATGTAAATATTGAGGGTTATTACCACGAACAATATCATGGTATGCTTGGTCAAGTTTGGTCGCGACGGAGCCCATTTTTCCGTCTCCCACCACCAGTCCGTCAATGGTGGTAATCGGTAAAATTTCCCACCCCGTACCCATGAAAAACAATTCATCACAAACGTAAAGCTCAGTTCGGTCGATCTCCCTTTCTTCGATCGGCAATTGAAGAACATCTTGGGCCAACTGCATTAAGGTAGCTCTGGTAATACTTTCCAACACACCGCTTGTTATATTAGGGGTAATTAACTTTCCTTCGCGAACCATAGCGATACAAGCACCGGGGCCTTCAGTGACCTTTCCTCTATCATTTAGAAAGATAGGCCAGTCATAACCCCCTTGTTTTGCTTCTATTGTCGCAAATCGGCTATTATGATAATTGGAAAAAACCTTGGCTCGGGGTGGCATCGAGGTATCATCTATGCGTCGCCATGAACTAACACAGCAGCTACAGCCCCGTTGCGTGAGCATTTGCGTATTAAAAGACCAGCTATCTATGACCATTTCAGTCTTTGTGCCGCTAGGGGCTATTTGTTCACGCACTATGCCTTCTACAAAGCACCACGGGCGTATATAGACATCTTGACGTTCCTGATTTGCCTTTAACAACATTAAAGTTGCAGCAACCAGCTCTTGGCTGTCATAGCTTAATCCAAGGCGTACTATGCGCGCGCTTTCAATGAAACGTTTCATATGTTCTTCAAGACGAAAAACATATAACTGATCTTGCTCAGAATTATAATAGGCTTTAATCCCTTCAAATACACTAGAGACAGAGGCATGACCAACAGCATTGACATGAACCATCGCGCTTTGCCACGGGATATTTTCACCGTTTCGCCAAATATATTCTGGATATTGATCAGGGTTGCTCACTAAGGAGGTTATGGGCATGTTATTTTCCTTTAATTAGGCCGTTATTAACATCAAGGCAATCTATAATCGCCAGGCTAATGGGTGATGATAAAATCAGCGAAGTTTGGGTTTTTGTGACCCCTTTGACCGATTTAATACCGTTGGTTATTAATTGTTCAAGATGGTCCGTATCACGTACTTGCGCTTTGATTAAAAATGAATATTCACCCGTAATATGATGGCATTCCAACACTTGAGAGAGAGTTTCCATTTTTTTTAAAAAATTTGCGTTATTTTCTGGAGCATCAATAGCCGTAAAGATATAAACCCCGATCCCTAAATTAATTTTCTTGGGATCGACACGGACATGATGACCCGTGATTACCTTTTCACTGATTAATTTTCTAACCCGTTCATTCACAGCAGACGTGGATAGATTTACCATTTGCCCAAGCTCGTGATTAGTAAGGCGATTATCTTTTTGTAATAACATCAGCAAACGACGGTCAATTCCATCAAGGAAAGCATCTTTTGGCATTTTTATCTCCTAAAATATTAGTTAAGCAATTCGACTGTCTGAAAATTGTTTCTCAGCATCGATAATTTTATCAACAAGGGTTTTTAAGCTATTCATTTCATCGGCATTAAGATCAGTGCCGGGTCTGCGTGGGATTCCAACATTAACACCCCGCGCTCTCAATCCTGCCTTGATCGTTCCTGTTGGATTGTTACTTTTTTCCATGGCATCAACAATAGGCAACAAATGTTGATCATAAATATCACGGGCTGCTTTTAAATCTCCATGTTTGACGATAGCTTCCATCATCGCTATTGAGGATTTAGGGGCAACATTCATAATGCCCGTAATCCAAGTATCGCACCCTAAAGCAATGGATTCAAAAGCAGCATTTGGATTGCCGCAAATAACCTTAAATGACGGATCACATAGTCGTTGAATAGCGTGAACACGCCGGCTATCTCCCGTGCTTTCTTTAATATAGGATACAGTTTCAATTTTTGATAATCGGGCGACGAAGGGCGGCGTTAAATCAACGCCCGTCAATGAAGGATAATTGAATAATATAAGCTCTAACGGTGTCGCCGCAGCAACATCAGCATAAAATTGAAAAACATCTTGATGGGATCTAGCGGCATAAAGTTCAGGAACAATAGGTGCCACCATAAGTGCCGGTGCACCCATATCATAGGCAATTTTCGCCAATTTTATGGCCGTTTCCGTGCGCGTAGATATAATGGCGGGGATCACTTCAATATGCCCCTTCGCCGCCGCGAAAACTTCCTGCCAAACTTCAACAGTTTCATTAAAATCAAGCAATGGTCCTTCACCAGTAAGGGCAGTTGCCATAAGATAATCAGGGCCTTGGCTGATCATAAATTTCGTCAAATCGCGCAAAAGTGTTTTATGGATTTTTTCATCTTTATCAAATGGTGTAACCAAGGGAATAATAATCCCTTTTAATTTTTTCGATGACATTTATCAAATTCCTTTTTTAAACTATAACAGCATATATTACTGTTAAAAATTTTTATACAGTAAAATAATCTTTATAAAATGGATAATACCATAATAAAGACAGTTATTTTTTATAAGAAGAAATTTTTCTGTTATCGTTGCAAAACATCATTCAATACAGGAACAATGCCTGTTTTAAATTTCAGCAAGGCTGCCACACTCTGCAAAATTCACATTTCATAGGGAATCAATTGACTATTATTGCTAATCTTGATCTTTTTTAACGAGATGTCCGCCAAATTGATTGCGAAGTGCTGAAACCACCTT
>CALDNY010000053.1 GCA_937914685.1 uncultured Kordiimonadaceae bacterium | reverse complement strand
AAAAATTATTTCAACTATTCGCGATGAAGTTGACCCCTCTAAAATTCTGTCAACAACGGCTATTGCGGCCCTTGACGGCATTACCGCCAAACATTGTTACATCGTTGGTTTAACAAAGATAGACGAAGATAGATATTTTGGGCAATTAAAAGCGCAGAGCGGCGATCTTAATGATCCTGATCTTTTTGACAAAGTCCAAAATCTAACTATTGCCATTTGTGAAAATTCGAAAAACACATTACCCTCTTCTTATGTAGAAGAAGAAATAGATGGCCAATCAGTATTGATTGGGCTTTCCAAACATCACAATATGATCAACGGCGCCATTATCATTGTTGTTAATCAAGACAAAAAATCTTGGGACAAAGATGAAAAGGCCCTCTTTATCGGTGTCACAAACCATCTAGGCATTGCTTTAGAACAAATTAAAAATTATGAAAAACTTGAAAATTTATCAAATACAGATACTTTAACATCTTTGCTCAACAGACGCGCTTTTACTGAAAAGGTCAATAAACGTTTGATCATTCAAAAACGGCAACAACAAAAATGCGCCCTTCTTTTTATTGATTTAGATAATTTCAAACAGGTTAACGATGTTTATGGCCATGCTAAAGGCGATGAAATTCTGATAAAAGTAGCCGCAATCTTGGCAAATAATACCCGCGAAGAAGATTTTTGTAGCCGTCTTGGTGGTGATGAATTCGCCATATGGCTCGAAGATATTGAAGAAGATACAGCCATTTTAAAAGCAAAAAATATTCTAGAATGCACAAATGAATTAAAAAAGATGGTGGATAATGAACGTCAACCACTTTCATTATCTATCGGCATTGCCATAAGCGACCCTGACAAGTCTTTATCTTTAGATAATCTTATGGAAAATGCCGACAAAGCACTTTATGATGTTAAGAAAAGTGGCAAATCATCAGTTTCTTTAAAGCGAACAGAAAATTTTTAACCTAATAAGTTCTTTCATATTTAATATAATTGGAGGATGGACAAAAATATTATGATATTAAATATTTTTAAAAAGAAGGAAAAAACTATTTCTTATGAAGAGGCTCGCGAAGCTTTGGAAGAAAAAAAATAGATGATAAATTAATCATCGCAGAACAAGAAACTACGCCTCCAGAAGTTTTATATTATCTAGCAGAAGACGCCTCTCCAGAAATAAGAAAGAAAATTGCGGGAAATTCCAATACACCAATCCATGCCGATAAAATTCTTTCCAATGATGAAAACGAAGAAGTAAAACATGAACTCGCGCGGAAAATAGCCCGTTTTTTCCCCAATATTTCTGAGACAAATACCACAGAGATATGTGAAAAAGCATTGGAAATGATAGAAATCCTCGCCAATGATCAATTACCGTCCGTAAGACAAATTTTATCAGAAGAATTAAAATCTTCTAACTCTATTCCAAAACATATTGCCTTAAAGCTCGCCAATGATGAGTTTTTATCTGTTTGTGCGCCGATCCTTGAATATTCACCACTTTTAAGTGATGCTGATTTAAAAGAAATCATCGCCGCAACAACCTTAACAGGGTCACTAGATGCGATCGCAAAGCGCGATGGTCTTAGTCAAGAGATCAGTGAAACCATCACAAGTACATTAGAAATTCCCGCTATCACAAATTTGCTGGCTAATCAAAACGCGCAAATTCGTGAAGAGACTCTCGACATCATTATCAATGAAGCACAAAATCAAGATATTGTACAATGGCACGAACCGTTGGTAAAAAGACCAAATCTATCTATGAGAGCTATGAAGCGTATCGCTACTTTTGTTGCATCATCATTGGTCGATATAATGATCACAAAAAACCATCTTGACGCTGATCAAGGGGAAGAACTTTTAGTGCGGGTTCGTGAAAGAATTAGCGCAGAGAAGCCAGACAGCGATGATATACGCACCCTTGGCGAACAAGCCTCTGATCTTTTTGAGCGCGGTGTCATTGATGATGAATTTATTCAAAATGCTATAAAAAACAAACAAAAAGAGCTGGTTATTCAATCTTTGGTTCTTATGTCAAACATAACAGAAAAATCCGTGCGCAATATTTTGTCTAAAAAACGCGGCTCCCTTGTTGTTGCCCTTGCTTGGAAATCTGAATTAAGCATGCGCACAGCACTACAAATGCAGAGCGAACTTGCCCACGTCCCGCCGAAAGATTTCTTAAATGCCAAAAATGGTATAGATTACCCTATGTCAGCGCAACAGATGGAATATGAAATCGGCCTTTATGATTAAGGTTATTTCTTAATCAATGTGCCGACACCATGTTCGGTAAAAAGCTCAAGCAATAATGCATGCTCAACCCGTCCATCCATAATAACAGCCGCCGACACATCATTTTGAATAGCATGAATACAGGTTTCGATTTTCGGGATCATGCCGCCAATGACCGTACCATCCTTTATCAAGGCCATTGCGATTTTTTCATTCATTTCTGTGATAAGATCTTTGTTTTTATCCAAAACACCAACCACATCGGTCAATAATAATAATCGTTCTGCTTTTAAAGCGCTTGCAATAGCCCCCGCCATTGTATCGGCATTGATATTATAAGTTTCCCCATTTTCACCAAGGCCAATGGGGGCTATAACAGGGATTATGTCGGTTTTTTCAAAACTACGCAAAAAATCAGTATTAACTTTTTTTGGATAACCTACAAAACCAAGGTCTAATATTTGCTCAATATGAGAATCTGGGTCTTTGCGGGTGCGCTTTAAGGGTTCGGCAATGACCAAGTTATTGTCTTTACCTGATAAACCAACGGCTTGACCGCCAATTTTATTAATAGAGCCGACAATAGATTTATTGATAGAGCCAGAAAGCACCATTTCCACCACTTCAATGGTGGCTTTATCGGTGACCCTAAGACCGTCAATGAAAGAGCTTTCGATTTTTAATCGTTCTAACATTTTGCCAATTTGTGGACCACCACCATGAACGACAATCGGGTTCATTCCCACTTGCTTCATCAGAACAACATCACGGGCAAAATCTTCGGCTAATGCTTGATCAACCATGGCATGACCACCATATTTTATCACAAATGACTTGCCCGCATGACGACGCATATAAGGAAGTGCTTCAGTCAGCGTTCTTGCTTTTTCTAATAACGAAATATCTGTCATCAAAATCCTATATTAGCTCCGCAATAACCGCTCTTAGTTCTTCGATGCCGTATCCTTTAACGGAACTTGTCATCAATATTTGTGGATGTGCGGCTATATTTTTAACAATGGCTTTTTGAACATCTTCTATTATTTTCTTTTGTGCGCTCTCATTGGTTTTATCACATTTAGTTAAGACAATCTGATAGGAAACCGCTGTTTCATCAAGCATAGACATCAGCTCTTTATCGCTGTCTTTTAACCCATGGCGAGCATCAACAAGAACAAAAACTCGTCTTAAATTGGGTCGTCCACGCAAATAATCGCGCATGAGATAGACCCATTCTTTAACCAAGTTTTTAGATACTTTGGCATAACCATATCCTGGCAAATCGACAACATAGAGTCCTTCCTTTTTACGATCTCCTAAAAAGAAAAAATTTAATTGTTGAGTTCGCCCTGGTGTATTTGATGTCCGCGCGAGCCCATTGCGTCCCGTAAGGGCATTCAGCAAGCTAGACTTACCTACATTAGAGCGCCCCGCAAAGGCCACCTCCGTAGCGTCAGGTTTTGGTAACTGGGTTAAAGAAGCGGCCCCCAGTAAAAATTCGCACGGCGCACGAAAAAGCAGACGTCCCCGCTCTAGGTATGCTGCCTGCTCTTTTTCTATTTGATTTTCATCTGACAAAATCTTCGCCTTATGTGTCAGTTTTAGCCGCGACCCTGCGCATGATGAACCATTGTTGACATATAGTCAGAATATTATTCCAAGTCCAATAAATCACCAACCCGACTGAGAAACCAGCAAGAATGAATGTGAACATTATCGGCATCAAAGTAAAAACTTTTTGTTGTATAGGGTCAGCCATGGGCGGGTTAAGCTTTTGTTGAATATACATGGTAATTCCCATGAAAATTGGCAAAATTCCTATGGCAAGGAAAGTTGGTGGATCCCAAGGGATTAATCCAAATAAATTGGTGACAATCATGGGATCAGGGGCGCTTAAATCTTTAATCCAGCCAAAGAAAGGTGCTTGTCGCATATCAATGGTCACATAAAGTACTTTATAGAGTGAAAAGAATATGGGAATTTGAATAAAAATCGGTAAACAGCTGGCTAATGGGTTTACCTTTTCATCCTTATACAATTTCATGGTTTCTTGTTGCATTCGCGCTTTATCATCACCATATTTTTCTTTTAATGCCTTCATTTTTGGTTGCAGTTTCTTCATACGACCCATGGATTCATACTGTTTATTGGCCATGGGAAATAACAGACCTTTAATGATGATAGTCAGTAATAATATGGCAATACCAAAATTACCAACAAGATGATAAAAGAAATCCAAGCCAATATAGATGGGCTTTGTGATAAAATGTAGCCAACCCCAGTCAATAGCATAGTCAAACATTTTGATGCCGCCAACCTCTGTATAATAATCTAGCAGGTCAACTTCTTTAGCCCCAGCAAAAAAACGTGACGTCTTTTCAATAGACGCTCCCGGTGCAATAGCAGCACCCTTGGTGGCAAAATTTACGTGAAACTGATCGCCGCCATTTTGGGCGGTATGCGAAATATTCGTAACAAATTTTTTATCCTGATCCGGCACTAATGCCACAAGCCAGTATTTATCGGTAATACCGACCCAACCGCCCTCGGTCACTTCTTCTTTTTCAAACACTTCTTCTTGCAAGTCTTTAAATGTAATTTCTTCTTTGCCCTCATCGCCCACTCTTAATGGGCCTTGGTGAAGAATAAACATTGCCGGGCCTTCAATACCACCCTCACGGTAAATTCGGCCATATGTGGCCATTGTCACGGCTTCTGTAGAGTTATTCTCGACCCTTTGCTTGACTGTAAACATATAATTTTCATCAATGGAAACCTCGCGACTGAACAAAAGTCCCTCACCATTATCCCATGTGAAGAAAATAGGGCTATCAGATGTAAGGGTTCTACTATTAGTATTCCAAATGGAATTGCTGTCAGGTTTAGTTCCGTCGCCAATCCAACCAAAATCAGCAAAATATGCCTTAATAGCAACCGATGGATTAAGAAGGTTTACATTGTCAGAGTTTTTATCAACAGTTTGGCGATAGTCTTTCAATGAAATATCATCAAAACGCAGACCTTTTAAATTAATAGTTCCCTTTATTCTATCCCCGTCAATAAGGACATTATTACGCTCATTAATCACATCACTG
>CALDNY010000052.1 GCA_937914685.1 uncultured Kordiimonadaceae bacterium | reverse complement strand
ATTGCTAAAAAGGTTGGAAAACTTCCAAACAGAATCGCCATTAGCGGACATACAGATTCCATCCCCTTCAGAACAGGGTCGGCCTATACAAATTGGGAATTAAGTTCAGATCGCGCCAATACAACACGCCGAGTATTACGCACATCTGGGGTGTCGCAAGACCGCATTGCCGAAGTTACAGGTAAAGCATCAACAGAACCACTCCTTCCCGACAGACCCAACAGAGCAGAAAACCGTAGAGTGACAATTTTAATAATTCGTGAGGCCCCCACACTGCCTTCAAATTTATAAAATCTCGGCTGTTAATCCTTAAAAATTTAAAAAATCATCTGTTTATTTTAAAATTCCTGTTAAAATTATTGCAATATAGGTAATATATTGCATGGAAATATTACAACCATCACTACAAATGTGGCTAACGTTCGCAGTAATAACGACGGGAATTGTGTTTTACATTGCCGACAAGTTTCCCATGGAAATCACATCATTAGGTATAATATCGGCCTTATTATTACTATTTCATTTAATGCCGATGATGGATCAAAGTGGTGAGATTCTCCTCAATTCACGTCTGCTTCTCGCTGGTTTTGCGGACCCAGCGTTGATCTCTATATTGGCCCTTTTGGTGATCGGTCATGGCATGGTTGAAACAGGCGCTTTAGATAGCCCTGTTAAAATTTTGGTGCGACTAGGGGGTAATTATCCAATGCTCGTGCTTATATTGTCGCTTATTACTGTTATGGTAATCAGTGCTTTTTTAAATAATACGCCCGTCGTTGTAATTTTCATTCCCATTATGATCAGTCTTGTTGACAGTATGGGAAAATCGCCTTCTTTATATTTAATACCGCTCAGTTTTGTCGCTATTTTAGGAGGGATGACAACGCTTATTGGTTCAAGTACCAACCTTCTTGTTTCTGGGGCTTATCAAGCATACGGCGGCGAACATCTTGGCTTTTTTGATTTTGTAGTCCCTGGATTATTCTTAGCCTCAATCGGCTTTATATATGTATTACTGATTGCCCCCAAATTACTTTCTGATGGTAAAATCACAACCAATGATGAAGCTAAAATTACCGGAAAACAATTCATTATCCAGATTGACCTGACCGAAGGAAACAATCTTATTGGTAAAATGGCCACTGCCGGAATGTTTCCTGCTTTATCGGGAATGACTGTGCAAATGCTAAAACGCGGACCATCTGTTTTTCTCCCCCCCTTTGATGATATAGCACTGGAAAAAGAGGATTGTTTAATCATCGCGACAACTCGTAATGCCCTTAGTATTAAAATGGGCAATGACCATACATTACTGGCTGATGTAAAAAATCAACCGGTTATTGATTTGGATAATGATAACAATGATCAAATTGAAACCATGGCCCGTGGTCAAAAATTGGTTGAGGTCATCGTCGCTCCGACCTCTCGGCTTCATGGCCGTACTTTGGATCAGTCTGGTTATTACTTGCAAGGGGGCTCTAAAATTCTGGGAATTCAACGCCGTGCCCGAATGGGTCGTGCATCTATAAATGATATTAGATTAGAGGCGGGCGATATATTATTGGTGATCGGAAATCAAAATCAAATCCAATCTTTAAGGCTTAATAAAGATGTTATGCTGATGGAATGGTCTGCCAAGTCAATCCCTATTAAAGCAGATACATGGAAAGCTTTATCCATATTTTTCGGCGTTGTTACAATGGCCTCTACTGGCATTGTCCCCATTGCCGTCGCGGCAATGCTTGGGGCATTTATCATGATCATTTCGGGATGTCTTAATGTACGAAAGGCCGCTCATGCGATTGATAGAAAAATCTTCATGTTAATCGGCACCGCCCTTGGCATGGGCACTGCCTTACAAGCAACGGGCGGTGCGGCCTATCTGGCCATAACCCTACTTGACGTTTTTGATGGTGCCAGTACTGCTGTTATATTATCGGCCTTTTTCCTACTGATTGCCATCATGACAAATATTTTAAGTAATAATGCCACAGCCGTTCTTTTTACACCGATTGCTATAAATATTGCACAAGATCTTGGAGTTGACCCTTTCATTTTCATCACGGCCGTTATATTTGCTGCTAATTGTTCCTTTGCAACACCTATGGGCTATCAAACAAATTTACTAGTCCTCGGTCCTGGAAATTATAAATTTAGGGATTTTATGAAAGTAGGAATACCGCTTATCTTTATTTTATGGCTTAGTTATTCCTTATTCGCACCCTATTATTTTGGAATTTAAGATATAGATTTAAACAAAGGCAACAGATAAAAAATATGACTGATCAATCTTCACAATTTCCAAAATTCTATATGACAACACCTTGCCCGTGTCCTTATTTAGAGGGTAAAATCGAGCGTAAGATATTCACAGAATTGAAAGATCAAAGGTTAAATTATGACAAACAAGCCATATTGCAACAACATCATGGCCAAAATGCAAATAACTATGCGGAAAACCTCCATCACTCCTTAGCTCTTGTGGGCTTTAGAAGAAGTCAGGATATTGCCTATCGTCCCGCTTGTACGGATTGTAGTGAATGTAAATCAGTGCGCGTTCCTGTCTTGTTATTCGTCCCCTCAAAAAGTCAAAGGCGTATTATCAAAAAGAATGAGGATATTTCGGTTAAATTAAAACCAAACACCGCCACAGATGAGCAATATGATTTACTGAGTAAATATATTAATACCCGCCACCCCCTAGGCGGAATGGTTGGGATTTCTAAAGAAGAATATGGAGAAATGGTCGAATGCAGCCCCATAAAATCCCATATTTTTGAATATCGTTTAAATACTGGAAAATTAGTCGGTGTCGTTCTCTGTGATGAAATGCTTGATGGTTTTTCCATGGTATATAGTTTTTTTGATGTGACGGCGGCTATGAATAAACGTAGTTTGGGGGCTTATATGGTACTCAATCAAATTGACATGCTCAGATCACAGGGGCTTGATTATGTTTATTTAGGATATTTGGTCAAAGACAGCCCCAAAATGAGCTATAAAATGAATTTTCAACCACTAGAGACATTATATGCTACTGGTTGGAAAATAATGAAATAAAATTGCCTTTAAAGTTAGTTATTATTGAATTTTTCAATTAGCATGTTTATAAGTAAATGATATTATATAACAATACTCACAAAATAAAATAAGGTTATCTCATGAAACGTCGTTCATTTCTCAAAAAATCCGCCACGGTTGGCGTTAGTACAATTGCTGCTACAGCTCTCGTTGGCTGTGGATCTGAATCTTCAGATGAAACCGCACAATCAGGCGGCGCGCCTGCCGTAAAAACTAAAAAAGCAGTGCGAAAATTAAAAATGGTTACCACATGGCCTAAAAACTTCCCTGGTTTAGGAACGAGGGCGGCGCAATTCGCAAACGACATTAAAATAGCCACCAACGGCAGCATTGATATTCGTGTTTATGCGGCGGACGAACTTGTTCCTGCATTTGGTGCATTTGACGCTGTTTCTAGCGGTAATGCCGATATTTATCATGGCCCAGATTATTACTGGCAAGGTAAGCATCCGATGTTTACATTCTTTGGTGCGGTTCCTTTTGGATTAACGGCTACAGAAATGACACAATGGCTAGAATATGGTGGCGGTCAAGAACTTTGGGACGAACTTGCGGCTGGATTTAACATAAAACCTCTTATTGCCAATGCAACTGGGATACAAATGGGCGGTTGGTTTAAAAAGGAAATCAATAGCGTAGAAGATTTCAAAGGTCTAAAAATGCGCATTCCCGGCCTTGGTGGTGAAATATTAAAGCAGCTCGGAGCCACACCGGTGACGCTTTCTGGTGGTGAAATTTTCTTATCTTTAAGCCAAGGTAATATTGACGCATCCGAATGGATCGGTCCATGGAATGATCTCGCCTTTGGTTTTTATAAAATCACACCTTATTATTATACATCCGCGTTTCATGAGCCAAGCGCCTCTGTGACAGCGGGCTTTAATCTGGACGTGTGGAATTCATTTGATGAGGCTGAACAAGCAATCATTAAAGCCTTAGCGGCAAAACATTATTCATTTTCACTGGCAGAATTCAATGCCCGTAATGCCTATGCCCTACGTTCATTAGTCCAAGAACATGGCGTACAATTAAGGCAGTTTTCACCAGAAATCATGAAAACATTGATTGATACCGCGGCCGGCGTTGTCCGTAACATAGGCATGACTGATGACATCTCTAAGCGTATCTATAATAGTTACATGGAAACCTTGTCTGCCGCCAAAGAATGGAGTGCTGTAGCTGATGAACCGTTCATCGCGGCGCGACGTCTTTCCGATACTTTTGGCGCCAAAATATAATTTAATAATACCCGATCAACAATCAGGATCAATTTAGTCAATGAAAACTCTCTCTTCAATAGCATGTATGATAGATAGTATAAATGAGGTTATCGGCAAGGCAACCTCATGGGCCAC
Source organism: uncultured Kordiimonadaceae bacterium (assembly GCA_937914685.1). Classification (GTDB taxonomy): domain Bacteria; phylum Pseudomonadota; class Alphaproteobacteria; order Sphingomonadales; family Emcibacteraceae; genus Pseudemcibacter. The sequence continues at coordinate 244 of CALDNY010000052.1, read as the reverse complement.
ATTAACATTAGTATTGGTTCAGTTTGCTATCGTATTGATGAATTATTTATTTAGCGAAGGCATAATCGCCGTTCAGGAAAGCTTGCGTTATATGCATTCTTTGGTTTTCTTGGGAGCGGCTGGTTATACTTTGCGCCACAATGGCCATGTCAGGGTTGATATATTTTACAGCAATATGTCAGAAAAAGGAAAAGCATTGGTAAATCTTGGTGGAACGTTACTTCTTCTTTTCCCTGTTTTAACG
>CALDNY010000051.1 GCA_937914685.1 uncultured Kordiimonadaceae bacterium | reverse complement strand
AAATGGTAAAACTTATCTGGATTATCTATCACCCATGAAAAAAGCCTTACTTCTTAAAAGAACAAAGAAATATTCGCGCCGCTCCGGCTTTCAGGGATAAGCTCTTGATGGGTCCACTGAAAATAAATCATTCGAAACTTTCCTGACTTATTAAATAGACCGTAACGCCGATAATGAACAGGACGGCAAAGCTAATCAGTGGCAGTTGTGTGGGCATCTGCGCATGGCTTGCTAAGGTCACTAAATTTGCAACATCACTATAAGCCTCGCGGCTCCATGATGTTAATGATTGCCACGGTGAAATCCATAATAAGACCAATAAAGACATCAGATAAGTGCTTGTTAAAATAAACAAACGGTGCTTTTTATCTGATGAATGACGGTGTTCTATTTTACGCTGCAATTTAACAACAAAATCATCATTTTGGTCAATTTGCGGCGTTTTTTTTAAGTGCCGCTCTAGCCATTTATCATTTTCATGTTCCATATCATGCTCCGTAATTTTTAACATTGCATTTCCTCATATTCAGGACTGAGGATTAATTTAAGTTTTTCTTTTCCCCGTTTTATGTGTGACTTTACGGTGCCGATGGGCATATCCATAATGTGGGAAATTTCACTATGGGACATGCCGTAGCTATAGCATAGGCTCAAACAGGATCTTTCATATTTTTTTAAAGTCATAATTGCATCTTCTATATCGATTTTACGGATCACATCAATTTTCGTATTTTCTTCAGTTTCAAGAATATCTTCGCTAAGGCTGTTCGTTAGCGGATTTGATGATTGTTTGCGAATATACATTAAAAATGAGCGATATGCGATGGTGAGGAGCCATGATTTAAAGGATCCTTGATTGTTAAAACTAGTTATTTTATCAAAGGCCAATAAAAAAGTTTCTTGGGCTAAATCATCGGCAAGGGCTGTATTCCCTTTTGTTAATCGCCGTAAATATCCTCTTACGGTCACCTGATGCATTTCTACCAAGTGACCGAAATTTTTATTATCTTTTCCATCTTTTGCAGCAGTGATTAACTGCTGTTCAATATCACACATGAATTATTCCATGTTTTAATGGTCTGATCTTTTTAGCCCTAGACGATAAACCACATAATATCCAATGCCAAGAATTATGGGAAAGCCTGCCAAGCCGGATAATATTCGTGGGGCTTCTTCGTCTGGTACTGCTTGAGCAAAGATAATCACGGCAATGCCAGTGCAAATGAGCAAAACAGAGCGGCGTAAATCTGCAAATGTCGGGCTTATTGATTTTACGCCAAGGGCTTTGACGGTCTCAGGGCTTAATTGTTGCCCTGCGTCTATGGCCTTGCAAAGTGTGTCTTGAATTTTGCTTTTGTCACGACTTTTGAAATAAAGTAAACTCAATATGCAAATCGTTATGGCTGTAAAGACGATTAAAGGTATTATCGCATCTTCCATTTTATGGTTCCTTTTTTGATTTATTTTAAACTATTACTTACTATAGATGCTAATTTCGCCACAATTGGATGCAAACTATCTGATTAATTTTAAAATAATTTCAATTATGCTAGATTATATGTTTAAAAATAAAGGAATAAATCCATGTTAAGAAAAATCTCTATATTATTGAGACCTCAGCATAAGGCCTATTTTCTAGTTTGATATTACAAGTTTAGAG
>CALDNY010000050.1 GCA_937914685.1 uncultured Kordiimonadaceae bacterium | reverse complement strand
GACCGACAGCATTGTTTTGGGAGGCTTAGTTATTATGACCTATACCATGCTTGGCGGATTTTGGGCTGTGAGCCTTACGGACACGCTACAAGGCTCGTTGATGCTGTTGGCGGCAATATTATTACCCACATTAGCGCTGGTTGAAGTGGGTGGGTTAGGGGACTTTTGGCAAAATTATAAAATGGTCGCATCGGCGGACCAATTATCATATAGCGGTTCTTACGGCGGTTTCATGATTGTAGGCTTTGTTGTTGGCAGTATGTCTATTGGTTTAGGGGCTATGGGGCAACCTCATTTGCTGACCCGGTTTATGTCCTTAAAAAGTGGCAAAAATATAAGAACGGCTCAAGCCATCGCCCTTAGCTCTTATGCGATTTGTATGATAGGAATGATCACTCTTGGCATGAGTGGGAAAATTATGATCTTTGAAATTTCCAACCAAGAAGATATCTTTTTCGTGCTTACCGATAATCTGCTTCCTGTTGTTTTTGGTGGTATTATGGTGGCGGCGATTTTAAGCGCGGTTTTGTCCACCGCAGACAGTCAATTGCTGGTGTCCGCCTCATCGGTTGCTCATGACTTAATGGGGGAACCTGATCAAGGGCAAAATAGATTACTTGTATCACGCATTGTCATCGGCATTCTTTGCTTTTTTGCTGTGATTATCGCTATATTTCTGCCCAGTGATATTTTTTCAAGGGTTCTTTTTGCGTGGAATGCTTTGGGGGCGAGTATTGGTCCAGTGGTTATTATGCGCCTATCGAATGTTCAATTAAACCCTAAAGCCATATTGCCAGCAATGGTTATCGGTTTTTCATTGACCATTGTATTTTTCTTACTCCCCGATGGCCCGGGCGATTATATGGAAAGAACAATTCCATTCATTTTGGCGCTGGCGATTTTATTTATAACAAGAAAGAAGCTATAGAGTGTATTGTCAGTCTATCTTGCTATTAATTGTTTTGGTATTATATATAAAAGAACTTTAAACACACCTAGAAGGAATGAATTATGACGTTCGTGGACTTTCCAATCTTCGCAATTCTTTTGGTATTGCTGGTTATTTATCTATTTTTCTCTGGGGTTAAAACGGTGCCACAAGGCTATAAATATACGGTCGAGCGTTTTGGACGTTATACTAAAACATTGGCACCGGGCTTTCATTTGATCATTCCTTTTTTTGATAAAATAGGGGCAAAGATGAATATGAAAGAACAGGTTTATGACATCCCTTCCCAAGAAGTTATTACAAAAGATAACGCCATGGTAACGGCAAATGGTGTGGTTTTCTTTCAAATCATTGATGCGGCTAAAGCAACTTATGAAGTAAATGATCTGGTTGTTGCTATCCTTAATTTGACCATGACAAATTTACGTACCGTGATGGGATCTATGGATTTAGATCAACTTTTGTCTTTAAGGGATCAGATTAATGCGAAACTTTTAGATGTGGTTGATGAGGCGACCCAACCATGGGGTATTAAAGTTACCCGTATTGAAATTAAGGATATCGAACCGCCACGTGATATTGTTGATGCCATGGCCAGTCAGATGAAAGCAGAAAGAATTAAGCGTGCTAATATCTTAGAAGCAGAAGGACAGCGCCAGTCGAATATTTTAAAAGCAGAAGGTGAGAAGCAGGCGGTTATCTTAGAGGCGGAAGGGCGCCGTGAAGCCGCTTACCGTGACGCCGAGGCTCGCGAACGTGAAGCTGAGGCCGAAGCTAAGGCAACTCAAATGGTATCAGAGGCGATTGCTAACGGCGACCCTCAAGCTATTAATTATTTTATTGCCCAAAAGTATGTGGAAACATTAGGGCTGTTCGCCAATTCAAGAAACGAAAAATTGGTCTTTATGCCCCTCGAGGCCAGCGGTGTCATCGGCGCCCTTGGTGGCATGACAGAAATGTTGAAAAATGTGGCAAATAAAGACGATAAAAACAACAAACATTTGCCGTAAAATAGACTATTTATAAAAAGGAATATTTAAATGTGGGATAATTTTGTCTTTAATCATTGGTTTTGGTTTGTGGTATCCTTAGTCCTTTTAGGTTTAGAAATGGCTGTGCCGGGCGTTATATTTTTATGGTTGGCTATTGCGGGCGGTATAGTAGGAGGCTTGGTATTTATAATGCCGTCAATATCTTGGGAGGTTCAATTCATAATCTTTTCTGTGCTTGGAATTGTCAGTGTTTATTCAGGACGTACTTATTTAAAACGCAATCCTATCATTAGCGAAGATGAAAATCTTAATGATCGTGGTGCACGTTACGTCGGGCATAATTATAAATTAGAGCGTCCTTTAAATAACGGCGAAGGAAAAATCCGCATTGGCGATAGTTTATGGCTGGTTCGCGGTGATTTTGAGGCGGAAGTAGGAGCCAGTGTTAAGGTTGTTGGCTCTGATGGTGTTGTGCTAATTGTTGAGGCTATCTAAAAACGTATAGAGAGTGATAAAATATTTTAATCATCATCACCATCATCATCATCATCCAATTGGGTCATTGCATCTTCTAAATAATCAGGAAGAAGCGGGGTCTCCATTAAATATTCTGCAGTATGTAAATTATTTCCTGTACGCGCATCTTTTATGGCGGCATCAAGTTCGTTTGCGCTATAGGTCCCCCGGCCAATCCACATCATGGCAACAAGAGTAAATTTTTCGCCCTCGTTTAAGGTATCAATGGCGCCTTTAAGCTCATTATAGGCACTATCTTGGGCGTGATCTTCTGCCTTATAATCATTGACGATATTGGCCAAACTATGTTCGGTATAACTATCGGAATTGTGAGTTTCATCCAATTGTTCACTGACCATGGCTTGTGACCCTTCGTGGTATTCACGAGCCATAGAAATAATAAATTTAATTTTTTCGGGACTCATTGGCAGCATTTTTCACCTATATTTGTTACCTTCATTATATCATATCATCATTCAACAGTAAGGCCAAGAACTGTTGAAAATAATGATATAGATCAATTAAAGTGCTTTAACTAAACAATATTGTTTAGTTAATCAGTTGCCAAGGAGGGTGTTTTCACATAATTTATTAAATTGATTTATCTTTAAAGACGGCAGTAATTAAAAGAGACTTAAAATGAATGATGATATAGAAAATAAACATCTCGTACCCAATAGGGAATGTGGCTCATGTACGGTCTGTTGTCGTTATCCTTCCATTGATAATCCAGATATTGTCAAACTGTCTAATGTCGCTTGTAAAAATTTGTTGGAAGGTGGAGGATGTGCCATTTATAAAGATAGGCCAGATATCTGTGATAAATGGTTCTGCGCATGGCGAAGTATGCCCCACTTGGGCGAGGAATGGCGGCCAGATAAAATAGGTGTTTTGATAGAATTTTCTCGCGAAAATTTTCCAGAGCCTTATTTTGGCAAAGCCGGTTATCAATTTACCATATTGGATAAACAAAAATTATTATCAAATAAACCTCTCGCGATATTTATTGGCGCTCAAATTTCTATTGGTGTCCCATGCACATTATCCTATGGCATTGAGCCTGGTGTAATTCCCGCGACGGCTTTCTTAAATTTTGCTTTACAAGAGGCTGTTAATAAAAGAAATGGTCAGGGCATTATTCAGGGGTTACTCAAGGCAATTGAAGCAAGTGAGGAAATACCAAAAGAATATTTGAAAATTGAAGATGGCCATCTCATTTCCGTATCGCCTTAAGTTAATTTAAGAAAATAATATACGGTCTTGGTTTGGCTGCCACTGGGGGTGTTTTTTCATAACATTTTTAAAAAGGCTGCTGTTTAATTGTCCGTCTAACCATCGTTGTAGGTGCGGATAAGGCAAGCTATCAAAGTAATCTTTATCTACAAAGGCAAATTGACGAATAAAGGGAAAAATAGCAAGGTCGCTTACTGTTTTTTCGCTGCTGCTTAGATAGGGCTGTTTTTGTAAAATAGCGTCTAAATGTTTTAAAAAAGGTTCACCCTTTTGGCGATGTTGTTCTATTGGAAGCTCTGGATTTTGGCTTGAATATTTATATTTATCTAAATGGTTCTTAAATTCATTATCATTAAGCTCTACCAGTTGGTTCAAATCATTCTTATATGGTCTCCAATCATGAGGATCATTTTGTTTTAATGCCCAGACAATAATATCATAGCTTTCATCAATGACTTGACCGTTTGGGAGTTCGAGCACAGGAACGGTGGCTTTTGGTGATAAGG
>CALDNY010000049.1 GCA_937914685.1 uncultured Kordiimonadaceae bacterium | reverse complement strand
GTTTTTTAAAATGAGATATTATTTTAATATCGCACCTTTGAAGGATCAATAATGTGTGATAATCCTGCCATCGTAGGCATCATAATGGGAAGCCAGTCTGACTGGGAAATTATGAAAAAAGCCGTGACTATACTTGAGGAATTGGGTGTGAGCTATGAAACGCGAATTGTTTCTGCACATAGGACACCGGAGCGGTTATATGATTATGCTAAGTCGGCCAAGGATAGAGGATTGAAAGTGATCATCGCTGGTGCTGGTGGCGCGGCTCATTTGCCGGGAATGACGGCCTCTATGACCATCCTTCCAGTGCTTGGTGTTCCTATTGAAACTAAAGCATTGAAAGGCATGGATAGTCTTCTTTCAATAGTCCAGATGCCAGGCGGTGTTCCGGTTGGAACTTTAGCTATCGGTCAAGCAGGAGCAAAAAACGCAGGCCTATTAGCGGCCTCAATAATTGCATTGGAAGATGATAAAGTCAGCTCGTTATTGATGCAATGGCGGGCGGCTCAAACGGCCTCTATCGCAGAATCTCCGTCAGATTAAGCCATGAGGACACTTGAACCTGGATCAACAATTGGTGTGCTTGGTGGTGGCCAGCTTGGGCGAATGATCGCTTTAGCGGCAGCGCAACTTGGTTTTAAAACCCATATATTTTGCCCTGAATTAGACAACCCAGCTCAGCAGGTTGCCGATCAAGTAACTCACGCTGAATATGATGATATTGACGCATTGTCCAAGTTTGCAAATGCAGTTGATGTTGTGACCTATGAATTTGAAAATATTCCTGTTTCCACTGTTGAGACACTATCTTCCAAAAAACCTGTTTTTCCAAATTCTAGAATATTGAAAGTATCACAAGACCGACTTCAGGAAAAAATGTTTCTGAATGACCTTGCTATTGATACAGCCCCCTTTAAAGGGGTATCAAGTGTAGAGGAAGCATTGAGTGCTTTAGAGGTTATATCATACCCAGCGGTCATCAAAACCAGACGGTTTGGATATGATGGTAAAGGCCAGGCCATCGTGAAACGGGCTGAGGATGTTTTGGCGGCTTGGAATAATTTAACCAGCGATCAAAATATTATTGAAGGCTTTATTGATTTTGATATGGAAATTTCTGTGATCGGTGTTCGTAGTCAGGACGGCGTGGTAAAATGTTATTGTCCAGTGGAAAATAAACATAAAAATCATATATTGGATATTTCCATTGCTCCTGCTGCAATTGATGAAGAAATTAAGAAAACCGCAATCGATCAGGCAACAAAAATTTTAAATACTATTGATTATGTTGGCGTGATGACCGTTGAATTTTTTGTATCATCTCATGCGCCTAAATTAAGGGTCAATGAGATTGCGCCGCGGGTTCACAATTCTGGCCATTGGACCATAGAAGCCTGTCCTTCAAGTCAGTTTGAACAACATGTTCGGGCTATTTGTGGCCTACCCCTTGGAGAAACAGATTTTAAAGGCCAGGCTCAAATGACTAATTTAATTGGTGATGATATATTGCAATATGAAAAATTGCTCGCTGAGGGGCGGGCAAATGTCCATCATTATGGGAAAAAGGAAATTAGAGCAGGCCGTAAAATGGGCCATGTGACCCGCCTTTATGACCACAAAGATTAACTGGTGAGATTAGCTGCCAAAACGTTTAATCCCTAATTCACGCCAAATATTAGGAAATTTAAAATCTTTATTTCTGCATTTGGCTTTTACTTTTTCAAATTGCATGACATTTTCAATGCGTCTGTCCAAGAATGCCCAAGTGTCTTGATAATTGTCTGTATCATCATTGAGCCAATATAAAAAACAGCTTGAATAGACGGCGGCTAAGGTCATGCGTTTGGTATAAAAATTAAAATCAGTTGATGTATCTGAAATGGCCTTCCACATTAAATCCACACTGCGGTATAAGATTTTAAGGCTGGCAAAATGGTTTTTGGGCAGGCTAAGGTAAGAAATAGTCCTCTGGGCAGCTTCTTTATGATCAATTTCGGCCTTGATACGCAGCTTGACAAGCTCGGTTATTTTTTCTCTTATTTTTAAGGCGTCTATATCTATTTTCTTAATGGCATCGAGCATCTGATCATCACAATTTTTTGCATAAAGTTCGATCATCTCAATAGAACCATGAGGAAAAGCTAAATCAACGATACCTTTATCAATGCCAAGGTCGTTGGCGGCTTGTTGTTTTGTTTTCTTTGACCAGCCATCAAACGGCACATGAACAAGTGCCGCTTTTAATAAAGGTTGGCGTAATTCATCGGCTGTTTTATCTTTATTTTTCTTAACCATAAGCTAAATATGACCTTGATTTATCAATAGGTAAAGTGGTTTTAGTTTGTTTTTATGGCAAAACAAAGACTTTTAGTAGAAAAAGCTTTCCTTATGGTTATTCTTTTGATAAAAAGCACCTTCTTGGAAACATAAGTTTTCAAATACTGAACAAACTAGAAAGGAGTGTGACTATAGCCATGCAGGTTATTGTCCGCGATAATAACGTTGACCAAGCCCTTCGTGCTTTGAAGAAAAAACTTCAACGTGAAGGCGTGTACCGTGAAATGAAAATGCGTCGTTTTCACGAAAAGCCATCTGAAAAGAGAGCTCGTGAAAATGCTGCTGCCATTCGTAGGTCTCGTAAACTTGATCGTAAACGTTTAGAGCGCGATGGTGTTTTTTAAACACAATCGTTGTTATAGAATTCTAAAAGCCGTCCTTTTTTATAAGTGACGGCTTTTTTTATAACTTTTCAGCATCATAATCGGAAAAATCCCATTCCCCTGCCTTGTTAATCTGTTCTAAAAACAAATGTTCTGCCGCAGTGACCGCCTCTTCTTCACTATCGGCAGTAACGGTGCTGACCCAATAGAATGTGCCATGTTTAAGGTTAGATTTTAGAGTTATTTTGTAGGATGACATTTTTCATATCCTGTTTGTATATTAATCCTTAACTTTCTATACTCTGATTATTCAATTTATCAAAGACGAATACGGATATTCGAAATGGACAATAATAACCAACAACAACACACACAAAGAAAACCTCTGCGTCAGCGGGTTGCGGATCGAAAGGCAGGGATAAAAGAAGTTAAGCCGATCAGTTCGCGTTCTAAAAAGATTTTAAAATATTTAAATATCTTGTTCACTATCATGCAATATTTAGGGCTTTTGATGCTGCTTCTTTCTTTAGCCACCATCATAAAAAATAACTATATCGTGAATAATTGGAATTTAATTATCATATATAGCGTCATGTTTATCATCGGCAGGGCAGGAATTACTATTCAAAGCACGATAGGAAAATTTAGATAATTATTTTTTTTCTTTCTTAGCGACAGGCTTTTTCTTTGGAGCGGCTTTTTTCTTCGCTGTTGGTTTTTTCTTAGCTGCTGGTTTTTTCTTAGCGGGATTACTCACTTGTGCCTCTTGCTGTGTATCGTCTTTTTCATCTGGGTCTTTCCATTGGTCAGGAAATAGATGGTAATGAGCTTTATTAATGCAGTCACTTACATCTTTTAAGGCGACCAATAATGCTTCCATATTAAAGCCTTTACCCCGATAAACGTAAGTTTTACTCTCGGTATCAAATGAACGGAATATATTGTCAATTTCAACATCTTTGTGGGGGCTTTGACCAAGGTCGCCAATGAAATCATAAAGAATATATTTTCCTTTTGTTTTCTTTACCCATTCTTCGTTTGCTTCATCGACATTGTCAAATAATGTCTGAACATCATTATTATTTAAGGGGTGATCATCGGGCAGTCCGAGAAATTTACGCAGTTGTTCGGCGCGGGCCTTACCATTTTTGCGCGGTGCCCAAAGTAATCGTGAGATTTGTGTTGTTGACTGCAGAATGCCTTGTAATGTTAAAAAGACACCGCTGCGGGCATCATTTTCCAAAGCCTTATTTAAGATGCTTACATTGCCTTCAATATAAGTGAATTGATTTCTAATTTCATGGATATGTAATCCAAGCATATTGAGGTCCATTATGATCTCTTTCTATTCTTTTTAATGTTTATTTCTTTCTGGTATGGGTACCCATAAAGAATTTTACCCATACTAACGCCAAGATCCATAAGATGGAATTTATTTTTTAATCCTTTAGCTGAAAATATTAGCTAATGATAAAGCAAGCCCCATATCCCCTTCAATTTTCAATTTTCCCATCATAAAAGCCATTTGTGGATTAAGGGATCCATCCATTAATTCTTCAAAATGTTCTTCAGATAAAATAAAGGTAACGTCCGCATCTAAATCATCATTGGTAACTGATGGGGGGGTGGCTGTGGCATCAATATGAATAATACCTACCTCCTTTAGCTCAAATTTCACTTTTTTATTCAAGTCACTAACATCAACCATTTTCTCGGCAATTAATGCGGTATGTTCTGCTAAACTCATAATTTTATTTCCTTGTTTAATGGGGTTCTAAAGTGTGTTTTACCAATGATCTCTTAATTGGCGTAGAGCAATAAATACTTCTTTCTCAGTGGGATTTTCTGATAAATTTGGCAATTCTTGCCGTAGCTTTTTTATAATACTATTATTATTAAGGCGTAGAAAACTGTTTATTTTGCGCTCGTCTGCCATGGTGGATACGTAAGCAGTATGGGGGTCCTGATGTTCCAATTTTTTTAAATATTTTTTAGCCTCTTCATTGTCCGGTTCCCGGTCAAGTGTGAATTCTAGATTATTAATCATATAATCATGACCAGGGAAAATACGAGTATCATCGGGCAGTGTTGCTAATTGTTTGGAAAAACTATTGTATAAATCATCAACATTACCACCAAGTTTACAATGGCCGACCCCCGCATTGAACAATGTATCGCCGCAGATAAGGGCAGGTTGCTCCCCGTTTGAAAGCAAGCAAACATGGCTTTTAGTGTGGCCGGGGGTATCCAAAACGTTTAAGGATACACTAGAGCCGATTTGAATAAGATCATTGGCATATAAACCACGACTTACATTTGCAATTTTGTCTATTGCCCCGTGGTGGGCTAAAATTTCAGCGCCAGTTTTATCACACATTTCTGAGTTACCATCAATGTGATCCCAATGTTCATGGGTGTTTAAAATATGGGTGATCTTAAAGCCAGCCTTTTGCGCGGCACATATGCAACGATCAACATCCAAAGGATCAATTACCATGGCCTCATTGGTTTCTTCGCAGGCGATAAGGTAATGAAAATTTCTTAAAGGATTGTCAGCATAAAGTTGTTTAACAATCATTTTTGTGCATCCCGGTTAATTTATTCGCTATATCTTAACCGATCTGAAGGAATATTCAAATTAAGCTTTGTTCCTGAATTTGGGGCGCTAATGATGGAGATACTACCATCGTGTTTTTCTATCAATTTTTTTGCATATGAAATGCCAAAACCGATGCCCGTACAAGGGGCCGAATAAATATCATCAAGCTGGGTATCGTTGCTGAAGGCTTTGGTGATTTCTTGCGGGCTCATACCTTTGCCGTTATCTTTGCAGCTAATCACGCAATTCCCGGCTTGATCTGTATAGATGCTTAAATTGATTTTCCCACCGGTCGGGGTAAATTTAAGGGCATTATCAATGATGCTTTCAATGGATTTTTGCACTCTTATTTTATCACAAAATACATCAGGAAAATTTATGGCGTAAGAAATTTCAATATTCACGTTCTTTTTTTGTGCACCAATTTTAAATTTATGACACGCTTGCTTTAATATGGAAATGAGATCGCTATTTTCTTCTTGAAGTTCAAATTCGGTAATTTCTAATTCTTTAATCTCTAATAAATTATTAATAAGTTCAAGCAGTTCTTGCCCCGCGCCGTGGATATCGGAGGCATATTCTTTATAGGTATCCTTACCAATAGGGCCCAACATTTCAGTCATAATAACTTCTGAAAATCCTAAAATGCCATTTAACGGCGTTTTGAAATTATGATGCATGGCGGCCAGTAGTTTTTGTTTAATTTCCCGTGCCGCCTCGTCTTGATGTTCAACGATATTTTTATTTATTCGCAGAACACAAATAAATCGTGAAGAGGTTAAATCACCACTGTAGGGGCGCACGGTCATATTTACGCTTAAACGTTGCTTGTTTGAACAAATAAAGTTGCAGTGAATAAAAGCGGATTTAC
>CALDNY010000048.1 GCA_937914685.1 uncultured Kordiimonadaceae bacterium | reverse complement strand
ATTTGAATTCGTTCCCCTACAGAAAGATTTTCCACTTTATTTTTCGACAATTGACCGTAATCATTCATACTTGGAACACTAAAAAGTACATGCCCTTTTGACACATACGCGTGTTTTTTATTTATAAGGTCACTAATTAATGAAATCATAGCTCGGATTGATTTTGTAGCTTTAGGTACATAATCTGGAACTAGTGCATTAAGAGCATTCATATCTGTTTCATAAATAGCCGTGAATTTTTCAGTAATTTCTTTAAGATCTTTATTCGCTAACCGTCCTTTATATGGAAAATTTTTAAGGGCAGCTTCGATAATCTTGTCATCAATATCGGTGATATTACGGGCGTAGGTGAGCTTGCCAAAATCATGGCGCAGTAATCTTGCCAACGTATCAAACACAACAACGGGTCTGGCGTTACCGACATGGGCAAAATCATAAACCGTGGGGCCGCACACATACATAGTGATGTGTTCAGGATCAATCGGTTTAAACTCTTCCTTTTTATTGGTCAGAGTATTGTATATTTTAAGCCCGCCTGTCATTTATAAATTTTCACCATTCAGTCTTGCTCTTACGCGCGTTTCACCAATTAACGGCAATAATGTTGCCATTTCTGGCCCATGATCAAGTCCGGTAACTGCTTGACGTAGCGGCATAAACAGCATCTTGCCCTTAGCGCCAGTTTGTTCTTTAACCGCCGTGGTCCATGTTTTCCATGTTTGATCATCCCAATCGCCTTTGGGCAGTAAAGCCGCCGCTTGGCTGATAAAATCCGCATCTTCAATGATCGGTGTTATCGGCCCATTAACGATCTTCATCCATTCATCAACATCGGCAATCTTTTTAATATTTGCCCGTGCCAAATTCCAAAAACCTTCGCTCGCTTGTTCTGGCAGGCGATCTTTAACCGCGTCAAATTCCGTCACATGTAAGATTTTAGCATTAAGAATTTCCAAATCCTTAGGGTCAAACTTTGCGGTCGAACGGCTGTAATGTGAAAAATCAAAGCTCTCAATCAATGGTTCAATATTAGTGAAAGGCTCAATCGGTTCTGATGATCCTAGGCGCGATAATAAACTGACGATGCTCATGGCTTCTAGGCCTTCGTCTTCGCGGTATGATTTAATACTGGCAGAACCAAGGCGTTTTGATAAGCCCTCACCCGCCGCACCCGTCAGCAAGGAAAAATGAGCCATTTCAGGTGTTTTAGCACCCAAAGCTTCAAAAATCTGTGCTTGAACCGCACTATTGGCCGAATGATCTTCACCGCGCATAATATGTGTGATTTCAAAATCAATATCATCAACAACCGACGGCAAAGTATAAAGATAAGTCCCGTCACCGCGCACTAAAATAGGGTCACTTAAGGCGGCAATATCAAATGATTGATGCCCCTTGACCAAATCTTCCCATTCCACACGAGCTGGAATATCAAGCTTAAAACGCCAGTGAGCTTTACGGCCCTCTGCTTCAAAACTGGATTTTTGTTGGTCAGTCAAGCCAAGCCCTTCGCGATCGTATAAGGGCGGCCTTCCTTGGCCTAATTGAATTTTACGCTTTAAATCAAGCTCTTGGCTGGTTTCATAACAAGGATAAAGTCGCCCATCCGCCTTTAATTTATCAACCGCCTCATCATAACGGGCAAAGCGTTCTGATTGCTTGGCTGTTTCGTCCCAATTTAAACCAAGCCAAAGCAAATCTTCGCGCAGGCCATCTTCATATTGTTGGGTCGAGCGTTCCAAATCCGTATCATCAATACGCAAGAAAAAGACACCGCCCATTTTACGGGCAAAAAGCCAGTTGACGATGGCAGTACGAACATTTCCCACATGAAGAAGTCCTGTTGGGCTTGGGGCAAATCTAACTTTTACGGACATTTTTTCTGATCCTGTTTATTTTTTTATTGTTTTTTATCGCGGTAACCATTGGTAATCGGATAACGCCGATCACGGCCAAAATTCTTTTCGGTAATTTTAACGCCGGGCGGTGCTTGGCGGCGTTTATATTCTGCCGTATATAACAGATGTTCGATCCGCGCAACAGTGGCCGCATCATGGCCTCTTTTTAAAATCTCTTTTGTCGACATTTCTTTTTCCACCAAACACTGCAATATATCATCAAGCACTTGATAAGGCGGCAAGCTGTCTTGGTCTTTTTGATCAGGACGAAGTTCCGCCGTTGGTGGTTTATCAATAATATTGATAGGCATGATCTGCCCTCGTGGGCCAAGGCCGCCATCGGGATGATGTTGATTACGCCACCGACTTAACGCAAAAACATCGAGCTTATAAATATCCTTAAGGGCATTATAACCACCGCACATATCACCATAAATTGTTGCGTAACCTACTGACATTTCAGATTTATTTCCTGTTGTCAGTACCATTTTTCCATTCTTGTTACTTAAGGCCATAAGAATGACTGCGCGCAATCGCGATTGAATATTTTCCTCTGTAGTATCAGGCTTAGTGCCTGCAAAGGCGCCGCTTAGCATTTCACCAAAAGCCTTAACCCCATCATTAATAGGGATATTATCAATAAAACAGCCCATCATCCGCGCCGCATCGGCGGCGTCAATCAGGCTTTCTTCTGATGTATATTTTGACGGCATCATCACCAATTGCACTTGATCAGCCCCAAGCGCATCAACCGCAACAATGGCACTGAGCGCACTATCAACACCGCCCGACATTCCAATAATAACCCCGGGGAAATGGTTTTTTTCAACATAATCACGAACCCCGATCATCATAGCGCTATAAATATCCGCCATGCGGTCATTTTTCGGTGCTAATTGTTGAGCCGCACACTGCCAATAATCACCCTCTTTTGACCATTCTGTGAGAGTAATCTCTGACTTAAAGGCGGCTTGCCTAACTATGACTTGACCAAACCTATCCATAACAAAGGCTTCCCCATCAAACACAAGCTCATCTTGGCCGCCGACCTGATTAGAATAAATCAGTGCTACACCAGATTGAGCCACGCGCTCTTTGGCGTTTTCAAAGCGGTCATGAGCTTTAATTTCTTCGTAAGGAGAGCCATTTAAGGAAATTAAAATATCGCTATTTTTATCGGTTAAATATTGCGTTACCTCGTCCCACCATAAATCTTCACAGGTCAAAACGCCAAGTTTAAGCCCTTTAAATTCAATTGGTTCAGGGCAAGGCCCCCGTGAAAAGACGCGTTTTTCATCAAACACACCATAATTGGGAAGATCACGTTTATGGCGGATTGCACCAATGGTTCCATTTTGTAAAAGGATCGAGCTATTATAAAGTTTCCCCCCTTCAATCCAAAGTGAGCCGATCAGCATGGCCGGACCGCCGTCAGCGGTCATGGCTGCAAGTTCCATAACTTTATCCATAGCGTCCCTTTGAAAGGACGGTTTAAGCACTAAATCTTCAGGGGGATAGCCAATAAGAACCAATTCACTATAAACAACGATATCCGCGCCCACAGCGTCACCGCGCGCCGCGAGTATCAGCTTAGCATTCGCATCAATATCCCCTAAAATCGGGTTCAGGGTCGCAAGGGCAATCTTTAACGTGGTCGTCATCATTAAATCAACTGCTTGTGGCTGCTTTTAATTCTTTTGCTCGCTCATCGCGTTCTTCTTTAAGACCTTCTGCAATGAGGAAGGCAAGCTCTAAACTCTGACTAGCATTTAACCGTGGATCACAGTGAGTACGGTAACGATCGCCGAGCTTTTCATCGGTAATAGCCTCCGCACCGCCCGTACATTCGGTAACATCTTGTCCCGTCATTTCAAAATGAACGCCGCCTGCGTATGTTCCCATTGAACGATTAATCCGAAAGAAACGGCGAATTTCCGTTAATACATCATTGAAAGGTCTGGTTTTAAAACCGTTTGAGGCTGTAATAGTATTACCGTGCATTGGATCAGACGACCATACGACTGTGCGTCCTTCTTCTTTAAGTCGCTTAATCACGCGTGGCAACTTATCTTCGATAATGTTTGCGCCCATGCGACAAATTAAAGTAATACGCCCTGCTTCGTCCTCAGGATTTAACAGATCAATGATTTTAATCAATTCATCAAGGTCGGTTGTGGGGCCAACTTTAAGGCCAAGCGGATTACCAATGCCGCGAAAAAACTCAACATGTCCTTCGCCCAATATCCGTGTGCGATCACCAATCCAAAGCATATGACCCGACGTATCATACCAGTCGCCAGTTGTACTATCGACCCTTGTTAAGGCTTCTTCATAGCTTAGAAGTAATGCTTCGTGTGAGGTATAAAAATCGGTTCCGTTTAAGGCCGCACTATTGACATCAATACCGCACGCTTCCATGAAACTTACCGCCTCATCAATACGGTCTGCCATATCTTGGTAGCGTTCTACCGCTGCACCAGTACCAATGAAGTCTAAATTCCATTGGTGAACTTTTTTAAGATTGGCATAACCGCCTTGGGCAAATGCGCGAAGCAGATTTAAGGTCGATGATGATTGGGCGTAGGCTTTAAGCATTCTTTTGGGATCAGGAATGCGCGATTTTTCATTAAAATCAATGCCATTAATAATATCACCGCGATAGCTCGGTAAGCTAATTCCGTCTTTTGTTTCCATGTCAGAGCTACGTGGTTTGGCATATTGACCAGCAATACGACCCACTTTTACGACCGGGCAAGAGGCGGCAAAGGTAAGAGCAACCGACATTTGCAGTAAAACACGAAAGGTGTCGCGAATTTTATCCGCGTGAAATTCAGCGAAACTTTCCGCACAATCCCCACCTTGCAATAAAAAGGCTTTGCCTTTTGCCACATCACCAAGCTGCTTTTTAAGACGTCGCGCTTCACCCGCAAATACAAGCGGCGGAAGATTGCGAAGTTCTCCTTCTACGGAGTTTAATTTAGCATCATCAGGATAGGTCGGCACCTGGCGGATTGGCATTGATCTCCAGCTATCAGGGCTCCAAACTTTACTCATCAGTCAATTCCATTAATAAATTATATAGTTAATGCTTTCTATAAGGCTTTTAGCCATTAAAGGGAAGCATTACTTCATCAAAACAAACTCTTCCGCTGATGAGGGATGCACGGCTACTGTATCATCAAATTGGGCTTTGGTAGCACCACACTTGATGGCAATGGCGATCCCTTGGATAATTTCCGCACTATCAGGGCCGATCATATGGGCGCCTATAACTTTATCAGTTTTAGTGTCCACCAACATTTTTATCAGTGATCGTTCATCGCGACCGCTTAAGGTAAATTTCATTGATTTATATTCACTTCTAAAAACTTTAAAATCGTTCCCGTAAATCTCGGTGGCCTGTTCCTCACTAAGCCCAACCGTACCAATCGGCGGTTGGGAGAAGATAGCGGTTGGAATATGATCATAATTAACAAAAGTTGGCGTATCATTAAATTGCGTTGCGGTTAGGGCGGCGCCTTCTTTAATGGCGATCGGTGTTAACTGCATTCCTCCCGTGACATCACCAAGGGCAAAGATATGATCAACGCTTGATTGATAATGTTCATTGACGA
>CALDNY010000047.1 GCA_937914685.1 uncultured Kordiimonadaceae bacterium | reverse complement strand
ACCTTTCATAATAATTCTCAGCGCGAGACCAATACAAAGAATAAAGCCAAAGAATACCAGTTTCGTTGCGAACCAATATTGGCCATACACTTCCATCCCAGTACCGAGTACTTCACCGGTATAGAGCGTGTAGCCACCAAGGAACCAAAGTCCCGGAATCACAATGTAGCGAATTTTATCGTCAAATTCAGTGATCTTGATGCCAAGTTTGGTGCCGCGATGTTTAAATGCAGCAAATATGAGGCACCACCAAATAGCCGTTGCCACCCATACGATTGGCACCCATATACCCGTAACCGGGGAAAGACCAAGATTATCGGCCATATGAAAGCCAACCGGAAGCAACCAGATAATCGACGACCGTGGCAAAATATCAATACGGTAAGCCGTTTCCATATGCCGAAGTCGGTCGTCAATTGTCAATTTTTCGTTGGCAACGTTTGTTGATGCGTTAAACACACCCCACTCACCACCCAGCCAATAGGCCGCGAAAATAACATGCAGCCATCTCAGTACATCGTGCATCATAATATCCATTTTCGTCTCCTCTCAAGAGCTTGTATTTTTAAGTCGCCAACAACATTTCACAGCTCATGACGGGACACATTGATAAATGTCACACCCTGTTTTCTATGCGAGAAATTCTCTAACCATCGTGATAAACTCAGTTGGGCAGCTTTCAAATAAGTCAGCGCCAACATCCGGCAACTCATTTACGGTCGCGTCACTAAACAGTGCAGCAGCACCGCGAGTGCTTGGGGACAGCATTTCATCTGGTACAGGTAATAAAACCGGCTTCTCAATCGCAGCAAGTTTCGTTTCAATATCGTAATCGAAAACCGCCATAAATCCCCAATTGGATCTAAATTCGGCCCGCATCACATCAGCAAACATCTCAACTTTGCGCGCTTCGCTCCAACCCTCTTTGCCGCTTGAGACAGCCTCTGTCCATTTGGTTGCCACAAATTTCTCATCATCAAAATAGGGGCGCGGCGTTTCATAATTTTTACGAATAGCGGATCTTTTATCGGCTGGGACAAACGGAATGCCAGGCAGAACCAGTTTACGAACCCGACCAGGCATAATGATTGCCAGTTCAGCGGCTATCAGCACCCCTGTGTGAAAGCCGAGCAAATCAACTTGATCGAAACCAAGCCCGTCGATGAGTTCTGCCATAGCCAACGTCAACTCTTCAATGGACGCAGGTTGTTCAGGCGCATCGGATCCACCGTAACCCGGGGTATCAGGGCATATGACGATGCGATCACTCGACAACTCTGCTTGAAATTTTTCATAGTAACGTCCTGAATAAGGTGACATGTGAAAACAAATTAGCGGAATGTTTCCGTCTTCACTACCTTGTTTATAGTAATGAAGTTGACCGTACCGGCAGTCATTATAGTGAGAAGTTCGTTTCATGCTTTTTCCTTAATTATCTTGCGGCAACATTTCATACATTTCCACCCTGACACCATTCGGATCAATGGCTGAAAAGGACAAGGATTTTCCAGTTCCACTTGGGGACAGTGGCGTTACGATTTGAATGCCGTTATCAACCAGGGTTTCATATATCTTGTCGATATTCTGCACCCGGTGGACCATGGCAATCTCGCCGTGAACGGCCTTTATATTATTCATGGCGCGATTAAATTCTTGAGAGGTGTCACTTTTCACTTCAATCAAAGCAAGGCCGCCGGCAAAGCTACCGGGTTCGGTAAATTCCGGCTTCGGGCTAAGATAGACAATTCGCGTTTCAATATCCTGATCAATGCCCAGCGTATCTTTTGATTTACCCGCAGTAACCTCACCATCGGAACGATTAATATAACCCATATATTCAGTATAAAACGTCAGCGATGCATTCATATCCTTCACGAATATAGCCGCATTTGTCATATAAGATTGTACCGGCACTTCATCTTGTGCGTTTGCACTCGAGAGGCCGAAGATTAACATTATCGTCAACATCAGTGTTTTTGTCAGCAGTTGTAATTTTCTCATGATAATCGCTTTCCTGCGTTTGAATACCCGTCATATTTTATTGAATATTTTAAACGCCGCTGGCGCAATGATATTTGTCACCGCCTTGAAGTCATATCACGCCTAGAGTATCGTCAACAGCTGCAAAGGGTATTCATGAGCAATATGATAAATAAACAGTGGCGGATCGCCGCCCGCCCAGATGGCAATGTGAAAATCACCGACTTTGAACTTCAAGAAGAACCAGTTCGAGAGTTGGCAGACGGAGAGTTTCTCCTTCGCACTCATTATTTAAATCTCGCCCCGGTGATGCGCATGTATATGCAGGGAATTTCTGCCGCTGGGGAAGTGCCTCTCAGCATTGGCGATGTGATCCATGGGCGCGGTGTTGCTCAGGTAATCACATCAAAACATCCCGATTATCAGGTTGCTGACGTGTTGCAGGGACAAATCGGCTGGCAAACCTATAAAATATCGAAAGGTACCGCAGGCGAGAGATTTTATAAAATGCCAAGGCGTGGACTGTCCTATTCTCTTGGGGTCAGTCTACTAGGCATGACCGGATTTAGCGCATATTGCGGCTTTATCAAATGTGGCTTTCCCAAAACCGGTGATGTGGTTCTTGTTTCTGGCGCCGGGGGCGGTGTTGGCTCCATCGTCGTGCAAATAGCAAAGGTTTTAGGCTGTAAGGTCATTGGTATTGCGGGCGGCGAAGAGAAATGCAAGTTTGTCAGTTCAATAGGCGCGGATCAAGTGATCGACTATAAGAATGATGATGTTGCTGCAAAAATCACCGAATTTGCACCAACTGGTCTTGATGTCTACTTTGATAACATCGGCGGTGAAATATTGGCAGCGGCGCTCGAAAACCTTTCAATGAATGCGCGCGTCGTTTTGTGTGGATCCATATCAGAATATATGCGCAATGAACCATTCGGCCTCACCAACTATACCAAGCTTCGCTCGACAAATTCTTCGATGAATGGTTTTTTCGTTTATAATCACGAAAAAGATTTTATAGAAGCAGAAGAAAATCTTGCTTGTTGGATTAATGAGGGCCACATTCAAGTAAAGGAAGATATAACAAATGGCTTTGATCAAATGCCCTTTGGTCTTCAAAATCTCTATGCCGGTAAAAACCAGGGTGTGGCTCTGTGCAAGATACTTGATGATTCAGAGCTTATATTTGATTAAGATACAAGAGAACTAAGAGAGGGAAATAACATGCCACAGCCAGATCATATAATGAAACTTACGCTGCCCGATTTTGACAGCCTAGATGACGACGTAAAAAAGTATCTGAATATTTGCCAGGAAAAACTCGGCCTAAAGCCAAATGTACTCCGCACTTATACATTTAATCAAAATAAGTTCCGCACCTTCGGCCGCATGTATAATGAAATCGTCCTTGGTGAGAGCAACCTATCCGTACTTGAGCGGGAAATGATCGCTGTTGTCGTCTCGTCCATCAACAAATGCTACTATTGCCTTGTCGCCCACGGCCAAGCGGTACGCGAATTATCGGGTGATCCCGAGCTTGGTGAGTTGATGGTTATGAATTGGCGCGCCGCTGGCCTTGATGGTCGTCAGCATACAATGCTTGAATTTGCCGACAAACTGACAAACACCCCTGAACTTATGTGTAACGAAGACCGAGAGAAGCTGAAAACCGCTGGTTTTTCTGAAGCCGATATATTTGATATCTCAGATGTGGCATCATTTTTTAATTACACAAACCGCATGGCTCTAAGTCTTGATATGATGCCAAACCCTGAATATCACTCAATGAACCGCTAACGAATATTTTTGGAACTCAATAAAATTGACTGATCAACACGACCATCAAGTCTTTCAGGATAAACTGCACCATCTGGTGGCCGATAGCCCTATGAGCACCGTTCAGATGACCGTAATCGTGATGTGTTTTATTCTAAATATGATTGATGGCATGGATATTCTTGTCGTCTCATTTACCGCGACAAAACTAGAAGCAGAGTGGGGACTATCAAAGTCTGAACTGGGCCTCATTTTTAGCGCGGGACTAGTTGGTATGATGGTCGGCTGCCTTTTCATGGCGCCTTTCGCCGACAAAATTGGTCGGGCAAAGATGCTTCTCATTTCCACTACTGGCGTTGCCATTAGCATGCTGACAACGGCGATGATTAATGACTACGGCTTCATGCTTTTCCTGCGGTTAATTACCGGAATTGGCATTGGCTGCCTGTTACCAACCATGGCTGCAATGGCCTCAGAATTTGCCAACGAAAAAAGCCGAAATTTCAGTGTGGCATTTTTCCAAGCTGGATGGCCCATCGGCGCGATAATCACCGGTCTTTTTGTCTCTTGGGCAGTACCAATATATGGTTGGCGGGTTGCATATATGACGGCAGGCATTATTTCAGCCGGTATGTTGCCACTTATTATACTCTTTATGCCGGAATCCCTTGAATTTCTGGGAAAGCGTCAACCCAGAAATGCGCTAGCTCGTATAAATATACTTCTTAAATCCATGGGCCATTCGGAAATTGAAACACTTCCACCAAAGCCGGTCTCGACAGAAAAAAGAGCCATGGTGCGCAAATTACTCGACGGCAATCTAAAACGTCCTACAATTCTTCTTTGGATTGGTGTCTTTTTCTCATTTATGACCTTATATACTCTGATCAGCTGGATACCCAATATCGCCTCCTCATCAGGCATGCCGTTTGATCTCGCGACTTATGCGGGTACGGCACTTAATGTCGGCGCTTTTCTTGGTACAATTTGTATTGGCTGGCTCAGCGCCTGGTTTGGTCTAAATCGACTATTGTTTATCTACATGCTCAGTGCGTTTGCATTTATGGTAATTTACGCCAATGTTCCTCTAAGTTACCCAATTTTATTTGCACTTATCATCTTAATTGGATTTTCCGTTCAAGGTGGAATGACAGGATTTTATCCCGCCGCGGCCAGAGTTTATCCACTCAATATACGAGCGTCGGGTATTGGTTGGGCTATGGGGATCGGCCGAACAGGGGCGATTGCCGGCCCGGCCTTATTTGGTATAATTTTTGACAGCGGTGTTTCAATTCAGACACTTTTTATTATTTTTTCAATTCCGCTGATACTGTCCGGACTAGCCGCATGTTTTATTCCATCTGAAAATCTTAAGCCTGTAACAAGCTGAAAAAAAACCATGATGTTAAAAACGATGAAACGTATTTCCTTTGAATTGATTTTACTCCTCGGATTAATAATTCCCACAATAGCAATGCCCGAGGAAAATAGACCTTCGCCTATTACCGATCAGCCGTGGCAAGAAGTTGTTATAAGCGTATATGACGCAGATATAAGCGCGCGGTTTTTCACTGAAATAGCCGGTTATGAAGTCGTTTGGCGCGGCGCGGAAAGTCCGGAATTTCTTAGTCACCTCGGCTTGAATAAAGCGGCTTCTGGTCAATCAATAGTCTTGAAATCACCGGGTAGCGAGATTGGCTATATCAGACTAATCGAATTTTCGGACGTCCCCACGCAGGAACCAACGCGGCCGGGTGCGAGACCCTGGGATACCGGGTGCTACACCAGCGTCATGATGCGGGCTAAGGGGCTGGAGAGTATTTATGACGATGCCATTAGGATGAACTGGTGGACAGAAACACCCATAACCGATCTGGACTTCGGCACTTCAAAACTCAAAATTGTTATTTTTAAAGGCCCCCAAGGCATACAGGTGGAAGCCTATGAGAGAATATCTCCGCCTCTTCCAAAGGACTTCCCGGAATTTGAACGACTTTCATTGCCCTTTAACATCATGCAGACAGTCAGAGACCGCGAAGCCGCGAGAAAATTCTTCGTTGATCAACTCGGATTTGACACTTTCTTTTACGGCCCGCCAGCGACCGCACAAAAAGAAGCGCAAATGCCGCTGGGTATTCCTCTAAATTTAACCACCACATCACGTTATCAGGCGGCAATTCTGTATCCCAAAGCAGCAGAAACAGGAAGGGTAGAACTGGTTGAATTTATGGACCTCAAGGGAGAGAACCACAGCGCGCAATGCGATGCCCCAAACTTCGGCATCTTATCAATAAAGTTTCTTGTGGACGATGTGAGTAAAGCAAAAGCCGAGCTTATAAAAAGAAACATAGACCAAGATATGAATATTTCCAGCACAGTTCTTTTTCCGTTCGGCGAAATTGATTTATTCTCACTTAAGGCGCCAGACGGTGCAAATATTGAATTTTATTCTACAAAGGAATGACTATGACAAATATCGCACAGTTTTTGATGAAAATTATTCTTGTAAGCACGCTATTCATCGCAAGCGCCCATGCGGATGATCCTTTTGGCGAAATTGCTACATATGACCGCAATTCATTTAATCGGGCCGTGACTGACTGTGACCTTCTTGCAGCACACCATAATGATCCTGAAAGAGTATCTGAAGGCGTCACCCAAAATGATATGGATAAACCTGCCGCTATCGCTGCGTGTTTAAAAGCACTTGAGAATGACCCTGATAACCCACGATTAAATTACCAGCTTGCAAGAGCATATGGATATTCTGGCCTTCATGAAGAAAGCGACCCTTATAGACTAAAGGCACTGAACGCTGGATACCCGCAATCACTTTTTGTTATTGGCTATATTAGTATTCTAAGCTGGGACGGTCGTGGAGCTGATCCCTGTTACGGTGGAGAATTAGTCCGGCGCTCTGCACTCGCGGGAAGGTTTGCTGGCCTTGTCGGATTTCCTCATTATGTACAGATGGGTACGTTCGACCAATGCGAAACATATCCCGCCATAAATAAGACTGAAATGAAATCATTTCTAGATCAAGCCAAGAACAGCACAGATGACTATTATCATCTTATTCTTATAGAGAGGCTTGAGAAGGGAATCGAAGGTTTGTCATTGGGCGGCGAATAATCCGATCTGGCTATATGACGTTATTTAACAAGGAATAAAAAGTAATGGACGATCTCTTTAGTTTTTCTTTATACCAGCTACTTGTTTATTTCCATTTGCTATTATTTGTACTTTGGTTGGGTGCTGATGTTGGCGTATTTATGCTGGGCCAGCACTTTCGCAAACGTAAAAAATATGAGCTTCCTCAACGGATAATTCTGTTACAACTTCTCGTCAATCTGGATATGGTTCCGCGCACAGCATGGGCTTTGATGGTGCCGATAACAATCACAATGGTCGATATGGGCGACTACTGGAATATTCCCGATATCGCCTTAGCAGTGTCATGGGCTGTTGGCGGTCTTTGGCTGTGGTTAGTCTGGGATGCTCACCTTCATGATCAAACTGAGCGCGCAGCCCGTAACCGGAAAATAGAGAGTGTCCTCAAGATTGCTTTGACCATTTTTTATCTTGGTCTGGGGACAATATCCTTGATCACGGGTGAACCACTGTTTTTGACTTGGCTCGCTCTAAAAGCTTTGATGTTTGGATTAATTTTTGCTGCTGCCATCATGATCGATATTGTATTCAAGCCTGTCGGATCTCAACTTACAAAGTTGATCAACGACGGCTCATGCGACGAAACCGAATTACCTCTTCTTCGCACGATGAACCGCACTCGCATTTGGGTTTGGGTTGTTTATGCATTGCTTCTCGCAACAGCATTCCTAGGAAATGTAAAACCCATATGATCGTCTGGTGACGCATGTCCGCTTTGAGTGGTGGTCTCAACTGGTCGCTGCAACACATGCTTCAAATCTCTCTGCTGGACTTTCAAAACCCAGCGTCTGTCTTGGTCTCTCATTTAATTGCCGAGCCACTTTATTAAGCTGCGCCTGTGAGTGTACAGATAAATCTGTTCCTTTGGGATAATATTGTCTCAGCAAGCCATTGGTGTTTTCATTGGAGCCACGTTGCCAAGGGCTGTGAGGATCACAAAAGTAAACATCAATTTTGGTCGCCAGACTAAAGCGTTGATGATCAGCCAGTTCTTTGCCCTGATCCCATGTCAGAGACTTGTATAATTCACTCGGCAATTTCTTTGATTGTTTAATGAGTGCCGTCACCACTGTCTCCGTGTCTTTGCCCTTTACCTTGGCCAGCATAACATAACGAGTATGACGTTCTACCAGCGTGGCAATATAGGTATTATTGCTGCCGGCAATCAGATCACCTTCCCAGTGACCCGGCACAGCACGGTCTTCCACAGAAGCAG
>CALDNY010000046.1 GCA_937914685.1 uncultured Kordiimonadaceae bacterium | reverse complement strand
TGTATTTTTCATGAAACCAGCCGATGCGGTTGTGGCCAATGGTGTTGATGTGACTTATCCTTCAAAAACGTCAAACTTTCATTATGAAATTGAATTGGTAATCGCGGTCGGTAAACAGGCTAAAAATGTAAACGTCGAAGATGCTAAAGATTATATTTATGGTTATGCGGTTGGTAATGATCTAACGCGCCGCGATCTTCAACTTGAATTAAAAGCAATAGGAATGCCTTGGGATATATCAAAAGGTTTTGACCATTCTGCGCCCATATCGGCTATTCATCCCGTAAGCGAAATCGGTCACCCCACTGAAGGTAGAATCTGGTTAAGGGTCAATGGTGAAATTCAACAGGACGGTAATATTAATCAGATGATCGCAAAACCCAGTCAAATCATCGCCGCCTTGTCGCAATTATTCGTGCTTGAGCCCGGTGATCTTATATATACTGGCACACCAGCAGGTATTGGCCCAGTGGTAGCAGGTGATGTGATGGAAGCAGGTATTGACGGCATTGATCGCTTAACAACAAAAATCATCTGATTGTTTATTGAGGAACCACATATATCTTATCACTGTTATAGGGACTTCCTGCGCCGTTGGGGTTATTAATGCTATCGGGCGAATAGGGACTACCAAATTTTCCCGTTGAATTAGATGTACTGTCAGGCAAATAAGGGTTTTTGCTTAAGCGTCCATGATAGCCACCATCCTGATCAACAAGTTTCGGCGGATTAGTAGCATAAGGATTATTAGGCGATTCATTACTATAGGGACTGCCATTGCTACTGTATGGATTATTAAAACCGTCCTTAGCATAAGGACTACCCGCGCCGTAGGGATTATTAAGGCAATCAGGATTGTTAGGACAATTATTACCAATATAAGTTTGGCCAATAGCCAAAGAGGGTAACATCATAATCATATAGGTTATAGCGATTGCGGTTTTTTTCATAAATCATATATAGAACAAAATAAGTACAAAGTCAATTATCTATTTCTCAATATCTCAATACAGCGATCCGCATGAGAGGTAATCATGAAATGGCTAGCCTCTTTAATGATATGAGCCTTACTCTGGGGCAGGTTTTGATCTAACGAACTTACAATAGTCTTGGCAATAGAGTTTGATTTTTCACCATTAATCAATTGTACTGGAATATCTAAATTTTGATAGTCAGCAAGCACTTTAACGATGCTTTTACATAAGTCCCAATGTCGTAAATTATTATTGGTCATTTCCGCCATGGCGATTTGAACATGAGGGGGAATGGCTTCAAATGATCCGGCTCCGCCCCAAAAATCCATCACATAGCGGCATGCCATAGCCTCGCCCTGTTGGTGGGCCGCCGTGTAATGCTCTACAAATTCATCAACTTCTTTTAAAGTGGCCTCTTGATCAAAGGTCGACAGAACTGTGACCGCTACCGGTTCAAATAAAGTAAGTTTTCTAACATCTAAAACCTTATTCATGGTCGCGGCGAGGGCGACAACACCACCATATGAATGGCCCACTAAATGAACACCATTCCGGACGTCTAAATTAGCTTCAATAGCCTTTATAATGGCTTTAAACTCTGGTTCAAATGTGGGATTTAAAAAATCTTTGGGGTCCGCAATTCCGCCATGACCAGGCAAATTAACCGCCAGACAATCGTGATCCTTTTGCATATTTTCCATAATTTTCCGCCAGCTATTTGCATTAGCAAAGGAGCCATGAATAAAGACAATCGGTAAAGAGGTGTTAGGCTTAACTATTTCAATCATTGGATAAAATTCTCCTAAACATGCTGATATTAAAATGAGATTTATAAAAATAAAATCAAGTCTTTAGCAATTTCATATTGCTTTTTATCAAAAATTAACTATTTATTAACTATAGTTAACGGGGACCTAAAAATAGTAGTAGAGAGTATATAATGGATACTGTATCAGTAGAAAATTATAATTTCACCGAAAATGATCTTACTTCGGTAGAACAGATCATATTTTATAATTATTGGCTAATTATAAAAGGCGAAAGAGTAATGCCAAAACGCACAGATTTTGATCCTATGCAAATCCCCAAAGTATTGCCTTATATCCTGATGGAAGATGTGTTGCACGACCCTCTTAAATTTAAAATTAGATTAATAGGTTCAAAATTAAAAATTCCTATCACATCCAAAGAAAAAACCCTCGATCAATTTCCCAATATGAAATCTGTTGTCGGTTTATTAACTAGAATGGCCGATCAAAAAAAACCCTGTTTTTACAAAAGCAAAAGCCACTGGTCGCAAAATAGCTACGAAGAATATACCTCTCTGATTTTACCTTTTTCAGACGAAAATGAAAAAATAAATATCATAATGGGCTGCCAGTCCATGCTGATGCTTTGATATCAAATTAATTTTCAATGATCTCACAACCTTTTTTTAATT
>CALDNY010000045.1 GCA_937914685.1 uncultured Kordiimonadaceae bacterium | reverse complement strand
ATATGAGAGCTATTTTCCTCGATGAAAGCCTATGTAAACAAATTTTAACAAACCTCCTTACGAATAGTATTAAATATACGCCTAATGATGGTCAGATAATCATAAAGGCCGCGATCAATGATCAAGAAATTGAACTGTCTGTGACGGATACGGGGATTGGTATGAGTGAGGATGAGGTGAAATATATTTTGGATCCTTATGATCATGTGGCTTCAGCCAATTTAAGAACAAGTCACGGCGTGGGTATTGGTTTGACCATCGTAAAAAATCTTACAGAAGCTCAAGGCGGAAGATTTTCTGTAACCAGTGAAAAAGACAAAGGGTCTACTTTCACTGTACATTTTCCCATTATTGAATCTGATTAATTAATTCATAACTATTGTCCCTTTACCTAACTGGCTTTTAATTTTTAAATTACAACCAAATGATAAAAAGTTAAAAAAACCAAGACGGGTGTGACAATGATTATTATTCATAGTATAAGTCATAACAATGAATAATATTTCATATACACATCTATAGTTTTGGGGAACTTAAATGAATTCTGACAAAAAAATAACAATCACATCATTAATTTCTGTATTAATAGCCTTGTCATTAAGTGGCTGTTCACAAGAAAAAACTGAAAACACAACGGCCGCTTATCAGGCTGATATAACGGTTACTGAATATGGCATTCCTCATATAACAGCCAATGATTACGCTAGCCTCGGTTTTGGCGAAGGTTATATGGCCGCGAAAGATCATGTTTGTAATATTTTGTATAGTATTATGATGGCGAATGGTGAAGTTTCTAAAAACATTGGTAGTGGTGAAAATGACAGCAATATAATGCGCGATGCGGTGGTGCAGGCTCTTGATATTCCACATATGTCTAGCGTTGCATTTGAAAATCTACCGATCGATGTTCAAGATAACTACCGTGGATACGCCGTTGGTTTTAACAAATACCTGAAAGAACAAGAAATAAAATCATGGTGTAAAACAGAAGACTGGCTACGGCCTATAACAGCTATTGATGTTTTTAATAGACTTCAATTTATCACGCAAACACTTCCTGCTCTATCACCAGCTCTTTATATGGCGTCGCCCCCTTCTACGGAAGAAAAGAGCGCGAAAATTTCAAAACAACAACAACAATTATTACTTGCCGCCGCCAAAGGCATCCATTTGGATGAATTTGGATCAAACGCATGGGCTATTGGTAAAGATTTAAGCGAAAATGGCAGTGGAATGCTGCTAGCTAATCCCCATTATCCTTGGTTTGGTACCAATCGCTTTTGGGAAAAACAGCTAACAATTCCAGGAAAAATAGACGCATATGGCGTCAGCTTACTGGGCATTCCTGGTGTATTAATTGGCTTTAATAAAGATATTGGCTGGTCACATACAGTTTCAAAAAGTCAACGTATTGTCCTTTATAAATTGACATTGGCACAAGGTGATCCAACCAGCTATATGCTTGATGGTAAAATTGAGAAAATGCAATCCCGCGATGTCAGTGTTGAGGTGCGCACAGATGACGGTGAAATTATCCAAAAAACTAAGAAATTATACTTTAGCCATCATGGCCCTATTGTAACGCTTCCTGGTTTAGGGTGGGATACTAAAACTGCCTATGCCATGCGTGATGCCAATAGGGATAATGTCGCGGTCGCGGCCCAGTGGCTTGATATGTCACGGGCGGGATCTATGGATAGCTTAAAAGCAGCCCATGAAAAGTGGAATTCCATGCCGTGGGTTAATACGATTGCGACCAGTAATGATGGCCAAGCCGTTTATATTGATAATTCTAATGTCGGTAATTTGTCGGACGAAGCTCTTTCATTGTGGCAGGGTCAATATGAAAATGATGGCCTGACCCATATGCTTTATGACCAACAAGGAATGACCTTGCTTGACGGCAGTGATAGCCGCTTTGATTTTGTTGAAGATGGATCTGCGCCGATTAATGGCACAGTCTCTTACGCTAAAAAGCCGCAAATTACCCGTAGCGATTATATTTTTAATGCTAACGATAGTTATTGGTTAAGCTCACCCCATCAACCTATGACGGGTTATTCGCCGTTATTTGGGGCGACTGATTCAATGCGTACATTAAGAACGCGCATGAATATTCTTCATTTAGAAGATAAAACCGCGCGCGGCGAAGATGGGAAATTTTCTCTAAAAGAAATACAAGACACGAGTTTTTCTGATAAAAGCTTGGCTTATGATGTCTATAAAGAGGGGCTGTTAAAATTATGCCAATCGACAAAAACCGTTAGTTTAGATGATGACCAAATTTCTATTGAGAAATCCTGTGAAGTTTTGTCACGCTATGATGGTTATTTAAATATTGATAGTGTCGGGGCGTTGGTATTTCGTGAATGGTTACAAGCCTATAATTACTTAACCAAAGGCGACCTTGATAGTCGTTTTGCTGTTCCTTTTTCACTTGATGCACCTTATTTAACGCCTTATGGCTTGGGTAATGAAGTTATGGCCTTAAAGGCAATGGCCATGGCAACGCAAGAATTAGAGCAAAGCAACTGGCCGATTGATAGTGCTTTAGGAGATGTACAACATGCTTATAGAGGCTCTACAATAATACCGCTCCATGGTGGCTTCCAAGCCGAAGGTGTTACAAACATGGTTCATACTAATCCTAATAATACCAGCGGTCCCATTGAAAAAGGCCAACGTTATAATCAATGGTCAATCTTAACGGATAAAGGACATTTGGTTGAATATGGGAGTAGTTTTGTTATGACCTTAGAATATACCAAAGACGGGCCAAGGGCGGAAGCCTTTTTGACTTACGGTCAATCAGGAAACCCTGAAAATGTGCATTACCGTGATCAAACACAGTTATTTTCAGAGAAAAAATGGCGTAAAATATATTTCAAGGCCGATGATGTTAAGAAAAATGCGGTTGAGACTTTTACATTACAATCTGAGTAAAAATATGAACCAAGCAATGAGTTTCTTTTAGCTCATTGCTTGGTCCAAATAATATCATCTTCGAGCCAAGGAAGGTGTTTATAGAGTTTTACAAAACCTTGTTTTCTGAGAATCTTTTCAGCACTTTGGGCTATGGTTTTTGGCAAATCACCGAATTCATGCTTTCTGGCGATCAAGGTTATTTGTCGCCTGAATTTACCAACTTCCATTGGTGCGACGCGAAGCCGTTCTATGGCGTGGATTTCCTGCAATAAACAAAGAGGTGTTGTCATGCACCAACCTAAACCGTCGGCTACAGCTCTTAATTGACCAGTGACCGTGTCAAACTCTGCTATTGAAGGAAGCTTCAAACCCATGCGGTTAATCTGACTTTCGATCCGTAAGCCCATGGCGGAACGTGATGTATAACGGATAAAGGGCATCTCTTGTAATTTTTCAAGGTCTTTGGTTTGGCCTTTATAAGAAGAGGGGAATACCAAAACGATCGGCTCAGAAAAAATATCGTAGCGCTCCATGCCTACAACATTATCAAGATCACGACTAGCGGTGATCAAAATATCTACTTCGTGGGATAATAATTCTTGATGTTGGCCTGGGGAATTTCCCGACCAGATTTGCCAACTTGATACCTGATGATGTAAATCACGTATGATGAGGTGACCCGTGGTGTTGGCAAAGCTTTCCAACATGGCAATTTTTACGTTGGAAAAAGATTTACGGTCTTTTTTGCGAACTTCATGAAAAGTATTTTTAGCCGTGGCTAACAGATCATTACCATATTTATAAAGAACATCACCCGCCGTGGTTAGGGCTAGTGGTCTAATATTTCTGTCAAAAAGCAAAGTTTCCGTCAGCTTTTCAAGTGCGCTAATGGCCTGTGATACCGCAGATTGGCTAATGCCAAGGCGTGCCGCCGCTTGTGTCATACCACCAAGGTCAGCCACAAGGATGAAAATTTGGATGGTGCGTAAATCAAAGCCTGCTGGAAGCACGGGTTAGCCCTCATCATTCATTATTGATACTCACTTAGAACATATCCATATTCTTTTGCACAATCAATCAACCACTCAAAAAAGCTATGGCAAAAACTTGTGTAAGTGAAAGTTAAATAATGGTCATTATCTAGTTTTAATAATAGCACACCGATTGAATGAATTGTACCCATGGCCGCACTTCCTATGGGGAAATCATTATCGTCAAGGCAGATTGCCAATCCTTTATTAAGAAGGGCCGTGCTGTAGCGACCTTCAAGTCTCAAGCCATCCCTCGAATGAGAGACATCTGTGACCGCGGCAATATTAATGTCATAAAGCGCTGAT
>CALDNY010000044.1 GCA_937914685.1 uncultured Kordiimonadaceae bacterium | reverse complement strand
TGAATTTAAGCACCGCGAGGGCGAGCCAAAGGGCTAAAGAAATCTCGCTTCGTAAGGTCATGGGAGCGACACGGAAAAATCTAATTTTTCAGTTTTTGAGCGAGTCTATTTTGCTCACTTTATTTGGCTTATTGATCGCTCTTGCCATGGTTGAGTTAAGCTTACCACTTTATAATGAAATTTTAGGGAAGCAACTGATCATTGATTATGGCTCATCGGACTTTTATCAAATCATTGGCCTTGCATTAAGCGTTGGTATCTTAGGCGGTATGTATCCTGCCTTTATATTGTCAAGTTTTCGCCCTGCAAATGTGCTTAAAGCCAATAAGTCTGCTGAAACTAAAGCCTCTGTTAAATTAAGGTCAATATTGGTGATTTTACAATTCACTGTTTCCATTAGTTTGTTTGTTTCAACAGCTGTTGTTTACGGTCAAATGCTTTATGCCAAAAGCATGGACCTTGGCTATAATAAAGAAAACCTGATTATCATTCATGATGCCGAAAGAGGCGCGGTCTTGGAAAAATTACCTCTGCTTGTGGATGAATTTAACCGTATCAACGATGTTAAAAACGTCACATGGTCAAACTTTACCCCAGGCAGTACTCAAGAAAATAACACCACTATGCGCACGCCAGAATTACCAAGTGAGGATTCTATTTTGATTGGTAATCGCGGGGTTGGGTATAATTATTTTAATACCTATAATATCGCGTTTCTCAGCGGCCGTGATTATGACCGTGAGCATAATGACGTGCGCGCCAGTTTCGAAGACGTCCGCGCTGGCAAGGGTTACACAAGTTCTATCATTATAAATCAGGCTGGTTTAAAACGCCTCGGCCTTGGAAGTCCCCAACAAGCCATCGGCAAAATTATCTATAGAGGCTTAGGTGACGGGGCAGAAGCAGAATATCAAATAATAGGTGTCGTGCCAAATATTCACTTTGATAGCCTTAAAAGGCAAATTCGCCCTGAAGTTTATGAGCTTCAGGATAAATATGCGGCCCATATTTCCATTCGTTTTAGCGGTGATCCACAAGTTATTTTAAATAAAGTACGCGCCCTTTGGCAGCAAGAAATTCCTAGCATTCTCTTTAACTATGACTATGCGACCGATGCGGTGGCCCAACAATATAAATCCGAGCAGGGTGAAGCGACCATGTTTGCCGCCTTTAGCGTTCTTGCTATTTTTATCGCCTGTTTGGGTCTTTATGGATTGGCCAGCCTTACTGATCGCATGGGGCACTGTTGCCAGCAATTCAATCCGTGTCGCCCGAACCAACCCTATTAAAGCATTGAGATATGAATGATGTTATTTACAAATTATTTAACGAGCGCATGGCGTAATATTTTAAATCACAAACTCTTCAGTGCCATAAATATCCTTGGCCTTGCCATCGGCCTTGCCGCCGTGATGTTGATCGCGCTTTTTGTTCGTGATGAGCTGAGCTATGATAATTTCTGGACCAAGGCCGATAATATTTACCGGGCCCATATAAGTTTCTTTATCCCGGGACGCGACCCCATGAATGCGGTAAGTATGCCGGGGCCTGTTATTCATGCACTTAAAAAAGATTTTCCTCAAATCACAAATGCAACGCGAATTGGCCAAAGTAACCCTACGCTGGTTATTGATGGTAACTATTTTCTAGAAGACATCAGTCTCGTTGATAGTGACATTGTCAATATGTTTGATTTTAATGTTGTCGCTGGTGACTTAAGTGCTGCCCTTAATGATAATAGTAGTCTTGTCCTTAATCAAACAATTGCGAATAAATATTTTGGCGAGAAAAACCCAATCAATCAAGTTATTAACATCGACTTTGGAGTTTTTAAGCGTGACTATAAAGTGGCGGCGATCATCAAAGACATGCCAACCAATAGTCAAATAAATATAAAATCCATGATCTCTATAGATGAAGAGGCATGGAAAGATGAAGAATATATGTTTGCGGCCTGGTTTTCTATCAATGCGCAATTATTCTTTGAGCTTAAAGAAGGGGAGAATATTTCCACGATCAGTGACCAGATCAATGATTTCATTAATAGGAACTTTCCCTTACTTCCTTTTGCTGGGCCAGATAAGAAAATGTCGGATTTGATCACAATAAAATCCGTAAATATTAAAGACCTTCATTTAAAGTCTATCGGTTTTGGTGAATATCGTGACCGTGGTGATATCAATACAGTACTTATATTTTCCGCTGTTGCCACCCTGATCCTTATTATTGCCAGTATTAATTTTATGAATTTGAGCACCGCGCGGGCAAGCCAGAGAGCCAAGGAAGTCTCTTTACGAAAAGTCATGGGCGCGTCGCGAAAAAATCTAATTTTTCAATTTTTGGGAGAATCTATTCTTTTGACCCTACTTGGGCTTATTATTGCCCTTTCAATTGTTGAGCTTACCTTGCCCATTTACAATGAAATATTAACCAAGCAATTATTTATTAATTACGCCTCCGTTGATTTTATTTATATCATTATATTGGCTTTATCAGTGGGCACATTGGCGGGAACTTACCCTGC
>CALDNY010000043.1 GCA_937914685.1 uncultured Kordiimonadaceae bacterium | reverse complement strand
GTGCTTCTACATTATTTTGCTCAACACCGTGTCCGATTGAATAAAGCAACCCTAAATCATATAAAGCTTCTGCTTTTCCGCTTTCTGCTGCATTCAAACGATTACTTATGTATTCTTTGTTTAAGCTTCCCATAACATTTTCCTATATTAACTATATTGACCATTCGATTGATATTTTTTGTTGTTATCGTTAATAAATTTGAATTAGAATTTTAAACATTTAGTTAACGCTGGAATTTAATTGATAAAGCATTGTTTTTAAAAGATAATTATAGTTAACTTTTAAAGGTTAATAAATCGGCCAAAGGTTAATATTAGCAAAAACAGCTCTTTTTGCCACAGAGTCTAATTGAAACGTCATCAAAACTAGAATCACTTTGCAACAATAAGTAAGTAAATATAAACCATGTTCGTTAGCCATAATATTTTTCTAAAATTCCATAAAAAAAAGCCAGAGAATTAATCTCTGGCTTTTTTTAATATCAATTTTCAAAAAACGAGTTTGTTAATTTTAACCGTCTAGCTTCTGACGCAGTAATTTATTGACCACTTGTGGATTGGCTTTACCGCCCGTATTTTTCATAACCTGACCAACAAAGAAGCCATATAATTTATCTTTGCCACCACGGTATTCTTCAACTTTATCAGCATTGGCGGCTAAGATTTGATCAATCATCGCTTCGATCTCACCAGTATCAGAAACTTGACGAAGGCCTTTTTCCTCGACAATAGTTTCTGGTGATTTACCACTTTCCAACATATTTTCGAAAACTTCCTTGGCAATACGTCCCGAAATAGTGCCGTCAATTTGCAAGGTTATTAATTCTGCCGCATGGGCAATGCTAACAGGGCTTTGATTAATGCCAAGCCCTAGTTTTTTTAGAGCGCCAAACAAATCACCCGTGACCCAGTTTGAAACCAGCGTCCCCACCTCAGAGACAGCCTTGCCAGATTTTTCAACGGTGGCACTAAGAAGTGTTTCAAAATAATCAGCACTTTCTTTTTCCGCCACAAGCACGCCAGCATTATAGGCATTAATATGCAGGTCTTTAATGAAACGTGCTTTTTTGGCGTCTGCCAGTTCTGGCATTTGTGCGGCCAACTCATCAACTAATTCCTGAGTGAATTCTAGCGGTAATAAATCTGGATCAGGAAAATAACGGTAATCATGGGCTTCTTCTTTTGAGCGCATGGTCCGTGTTGTTCCTGTTGCCACTTCAAATAGTCTCGTTTCCTGATTAATGGTGCCACCGGCTTCCAAAACATCCACTTGGCGTCTGGTTTCACTTTCAATCACCATCATCATATAACGAATAGAATTGACATTCTTGGTTTCTGTACGAATGCCAAGTTCTTGACCAGGGCGGCGCACAGAAACATTAACATCGGCCCGCATCGATCCTTGATCCATATTACCGTCACAAGTTCCCGCATAACGCACTAGCGAGCGAATTTTCCGAAAATAAGCCCCCGCCTCCTCGGCACTTCTCATATCTGGCTTAGAAACGATCTCCATCAGTGCTACCCCTGAACGGTTTAAGTCCACATAGGTCATATTAGGATGCTGATCATGCATGGATTTACCGGCATCTTGCTCTAAATGTAAGCGTTCAATACCAATATCTTTTGTTGAGCCATCTTCTAACTCAACCGTCAGCATGCCTTCACCCACTATCGGGTCTTTAAACTGTGAAATTTGATAGCCTTGGGGCAGATCAGCGTAAAAATAATTTTTCCGGTCAAACACACTACGTAAATTAATCTGACAACCCATAGCAAGGCCAGTACGTACCGCCTGTCTAACGCATTCCTCATTAATCACTGGCAACATTCCGGGCATAGCCGCACAGACAAAACTAACTTGCGTGTTAGGTTCTGCGCCAAACTTTGTCGAAGCGCCTGAGAATAATTTTGATTCTGAAATCACTTGAGCGTGAATTTCTAATCCGATAACCACTTCCCAATCGCCTGTGGCTCCTTGAAATAAACTGCTCATTTTATGCTCCCCACCATTTTGCGGGTTTATCACTAAATCCTGCGGCTGTTTCCAAGACATCGGCGGCGTTTAACAACTGTTCTTCTCCAAATGCTTGACCAATAAGCTGCAATCCAAGCGGCAACCCATCAGAACTTAACCCCGCAGGAACAGAAATGCCCGGCAGACCAGAAAGTGACGCTGGCACCGTAAAGACATCATTTAAATACATTGCAAGCGGATCAGATACCTTTTCACCAAGACCAAAGGCCGCGCTCGGTGCGGTCGGTGTTAAGATCACATCACATTTTTCATAAGCGGCCTTAAAATCACCGGCAATTAAGGTACGTACTCGCTGTGCTTTTAAATAATAGGCATCATAATAACCTGCGGATAACACATAAGTGCCTATTAATATGCGCCGTTTAACCTCATCACCGAACCCTTGGGCACGGGTGTTTTTATACATATTATCTAAGCTATCGCCCGCAACCCGAAGCCCGTATTTAACACCGTCATAGCGCGCTAAATTTGATGAACATTCAGCAGGGGCAACAATATAATAGGTCGGCAAGGCGTATTTGGTATGAGGCAAGCTAATATCAATAATTTCAGCACCCGCACTTTTAAGCCAATCAATGCCCTGTTGCCATAATTTTTCAATCTCTGGCGGCATATTGTCAACCCGGTATTCTTTGGGAATTCCAACTTTAAGCCCGCGAACATCACCGCTTAGTGCCGCTTCATAATTGGGGACGGCAATATTAATAGAGGTGGAATCTTTAGCATCATAACCAGCCATACTCTCCAACATAATTGCCGCGTCGCGTACTGTTTTAGTGAGCGGTCCCGCTTGATCCAACGATGATGCAAAAGCAATCATTCCAAAACGTGAGCAACGACCATACGTGGGCTTAAGCCCAACTAGGCCGCAAAAGCTTGCCGGTTGACGGATTGAGCCGCCAGTGTCGGTTCCTGTAGCCGCAATGGAAATATCAGCCGCCACCGCCGCCGCCGAACCACCAGATGAACCACCAGGCACGGTATCTTTATCTGAATTTGTCGCCCGCCAAGGGTTTTTCACTGGACCATAAAAGCTATTTTCATTGGAAGAGCCCATGGCAAATTCGTCCATGTTGGTTTTACCAAGCATCACCGCGCCATCATTCCATAGGTTTGATGTCACCGTACTTTCATATTCAGGTTTAAAGCCGTCCAATATATGACTAGCCGCTTGGCTATGAACCCCTTTGGTACAATATAAGTCTTTAATACCAATGGGAATGCCGGTCATAGGTTTTGCTTCATTCCCTTTAATCATCGCATCGGCGTTATCGGCCATTTCCAACGCTTGATCCGATGTCACTTCAATATATGAATTAAGGATTTTAGCCTCATCAATAGCCTTAAGGTGCGCTTGGGTTATTTCCCGCGCAGAAAAATCACCTTTATGAAGACCATCACGGGCGGCTGATAGCGTTAATTTTGTTAAATCAGACATATTCTATTCCCTTACTCAATAACTTTTGGAACGGCAAAAAAGCCCTGTTCAACCGCAGGGGCATTTTTCAATATTTGATCACGGTAATTACCGTCGGTCACTTTATCTTCTCGCATGGGCAAAGCGGCAGCCACAACACTGGTCATAGGCTCGACGCCATCGGTGTTGACTTGTGAAAGCTGTTCAACCCAATCCAATATATTATTAAGTTCCCCCGCCGTTGCTTCGAGTTCATCCTCAGAAACAGCAATTCGGGCCAAATTTGCGATTTTCGCAACGGTATTTTTATCAACTGACATAACGGTCCTGCTTATAATTATAAAATAGCGATTTATGTGCGGAAACTAACACTCAAGAAAGATTATCGCAAGCCCCTAATCGACCAATTCCTCGATGGCGTAACCTTCGAATGATTTAGTGTATTCTAGGACGACGTGGCTACTGATATTGGCACTGCCCTCCATACAATTGATCAAGGCATCATTAAGGGCAAGGTAGCTTTTCATGTCTGGACAAACCACGCGTAAGAAATAATCAAAATTACCACTCACCGTATAACATTCAACAATTTGCGGAAAGGTTTTTACGGCTTTATTAAATGTTTCAAAATTTTCATTAGAATGATCATGCAAGCTCACGGTTAAGATCACCGTTACCGTGCGACAGACTTTATCAAGGTCGATATGGCCCATATATCTTTCTATATATTTTTCTTCTTCTAGGCGACGCACTCTTTGCAAGCAACTACTTGGTGACAGGTTTACTTGATTGGATAGTTCGTGATTAGTAATTTTCGCATCACTTTGAAGAATTGAAAGAATCTTCAGATCAATCTTATCAATGGCCTTTTTCTTCATGGTTTTAGTCCCCTAAACTGCTGTCTTAAACTTCTCTAAAATATTAAAATACATCAATATTAAAACAAAATACACTTTAAAACAAATTCGCCGAATAATATTTGGTAAACTATACAAAATAAAAATTTCATTCACAAATAAATATGTAAAAATTAAAAAAATGTTATTTGGGGTCAACTTTTAGGATAAAAAATGAATAAAAATGTATCACTGATTGGTGTACCAAGCGATATTGGCGCTTCGGACAGAGGGGCCGCCATGGGCCCAGAAGCATTGCGCGTTGCCGGCCTCGCCCGCACATTGCAAAACCAAGGTTTTAACGTTAAAGACATGGGAAATGTTGATGGGCCCATCAACCCTGAACTTCCACCAGTGGACGGCTACCGCCATTTACAAGAAAATATTATTTGGGCCAAAAATATTCAGGATGTAATTTATCAAGAATTAGAAGATGGAAATTTCCCCATTATGATGGGCGGTGACCATGCCATGTCGATTGGTTCTATCGCCGCCGTTACGCGTCACTGCGCCGATCATAATAAGCCTGTTTGCCTGCTTTGGATTGATGCTCACGCCGACTTTAACACAGCCGACACAAGCCCGTCAGGGAATATTCATGGCATGCCCGTTGCAGTCGCTACGGGTTATGGTCATCCCGATTTGTTATCGGTTGGACACGCAATACCAATGATTGATGCAAAAAATGTTTATCAAATTGCTATTCGTTCCGTTGATAAAAATGAAAAACTACTGGTTCTTAAAAGCGGCATCACTGTTTATGACATGCGACGCATTGACGAAATTGGTATTCGTCAAACTATGCAAGATGTCCTACATCAAGTTGCTGAAAAAAAAGCCCACCTTCATGTGAGCTTTGATGTGGATAGTTTAGATCCGCCCATAGCCCCGGGGGTTGCCACCACAATCCAAGGCGGCCTCACCTACCGCGAAGCCCAGCTTTGTATGGAAATGATCCATGATAGCGGCCTGATGGGGTCTCTTGATATAGCCGAGATTAATCCGGCACTTGATACTAAAAACAGCACGGCAAAAATAGCTGTTGATTTAACAGCAAGTCTTTTTGGTCGTCAGATTTTTCCTACTCATTCGCTATATCAGGGGGAGTGATATGTCCATACAATCTGAGATTATTGAACAAACAGAAAAACGCAGCGCTCCTAATTATAATCCTCTTCCTTTAGTATTATCAAAAGGCGAAGGCATTTGGGTTTGGGACACAGATGGTAATAAATATATTGATTGCCTTAGTGCTTATTCGGCCGTTAACCAAGGACACTGTCACCCTAAAATCATTAAAGCTTTGACCGACCAAGCCCATAAATTGACCCTTACATCACGGGCTTTTCATAATGATCAAATGGGTATTTTTCTCGAAAAATTATGTAAAATCACCGAAATGGAAATGGCTCTACCTATGAACACAGGGGCCGAGGCTGTGGAAACCGCCATTAAAGCCGTGCGTAAATGGGGTTATGAAGTAAAGGGCGTCGAAGATAACAAAGCAGAAATAATAGTCTTTCGTGATAATTTTCATGGCCGTACCATGTCGACGGTTAGCATGTCATCAGAGCCTGATTACCGCAAAAATTTTGGCCCCTTTTTACCAGGCTTTAAAATCATTGATTATAACGACGTTGAAGCCATTAAAAAAGCCATCAGCCCAAACACAGTTGCTGTGATAATGGAGCCGATCCAAGGCGAAGCGGGTATTATCATCCCTAGCGACGGATATCTTAGCCAAGTCAGAAAAATATGTACCAACGAAAATATTCTTTTTGTCCTTGATGAAATCCAAACGGGCCTTGGCCGTACTGGAAAAATGTTCGCCTACCAATATGAAAAAAATGTAAAACCAGACATGTTAATTGTTGGGAAAGCCTTAAGCGGCGGTGTTTATCCCGTGTCGGCTATTGTCTCATCGGCTGAGGTTATGAACGTCTTTACTCCCGGTATTCACGGCAGTACATATGGTGGCAATCCCCTTGGCGCGGCTGTGGGCTTAGCGGCGCTTGAAGTGATCGAAGATGAAAAATTAGTGGAAAGATCGCAGCTTCTTGGTGATTATTTCATAAAAAAACTACAAGCTATTAAAACCAATAAAATCTCTGAAATCCGTGGCAAAGGCCTCTTCATTGGTATTGAGCTGCAAAAATCAGTTGGCATGGCCCGCCCTTACTGCGAAGCTCTCATGAAACGCGGTATGCTCTGCAAAGAAACTCACGATTACGTGATCCGCCTCGCACCACCGTTGATTATTGAAAAAGAAAATATCGACTGGATGGTAGAGCAAATCGCCCTCGTTCTAAAAGATTAATAGTTTACTCCTCTTTATCTTCAGGTTCACCCGTTAAGATTTTTTTGCCCGTAAACATTGCAGATATAAGATTAGCGCCTGACTTGATCTCTGTAAATATTACAGCGCCAATATGGATAAAGATTAGACCAATTATGACATAAAAAAACCAGTTGTGGAGTGAAATGAATGGTTTACGAAAAGACCTCATTTCTGCATAAGCTGCAACGTCCACATTATCTTTAACACCGCTAACCACATCTGCTGGATTAACCCCAGATGCTGCGATCCATTGTTGGAAAATTGTGCCAAATGGAGGAAAGTAAATATCAGTACCAGCCAGAACCAAGCCGGTGGTAGCCATAATTACAAGCGACAGTAAAATAGCACTGACCGCTAATTTTCCTAGAGGATTGTGACCAAGGTAAAATTGGGTTTTTCCTTCTTTTTCTGCCGTTAAATAACCTTTTAATTTTTTTAAATAATTCCTACCAAAAGGAAGAAAACTGTTCCAACGAGCAAAACGGTTGCCCATAAATGCCCACATTAAGCGAATTATCAAATTTATGGCAAAGACATAACCCACATATACGTGAATAGTTTTGATCAACAGCTTTCCGTCGCTGTTAAGACCAAGCGCACTACCCCATAAAATGATCGTGCCAAGGCAGATCATTGCAATCACACAAAGAACATTTATCCAGTGAAAAAGTCTTGTTGGCAAATCCCAAACTGAATAGCTATTATAATATTGTTTTTCCATACTATTGATATTCCCTAAAATTAATATTTCTATTGGTTATCTTTGTTCAAAATTAATCAGATAATATATTTAAATTATTTTTATTTTATAATGTGTCATCACATTATAGGAATATATTCCCCTGAACCTTGACATCGATCAATTTAATGCTGAAATATTATAGCAATCCAAATGACATTTTATTGCTTGAAGCAACTTATTATCATCATTGTTTTTTGTTTATTTTCGGATAGTTAGAGGTTTTTTAAGATTTTAGTCTAGATTGATACTTGGCCAATGAATAAAGGCATCAATAACGAAAATAATATAGAAATATTACTGCTCTAGAAGGCTTGAAATAGCTTGGATTTTTTGGTTAAAATAATTATCATTCAGTGATTTTATTGACCTTAGATTCTGCAAATCTTACGATCCTTTGGCTGGCAATTTTCAAACGTTCTTCATCACATAAAAATCCAATACGCACTGTATTTTTCACCGATTGACCAAAGCCAAACCCCGGAACGACCGCCACGTTTTCCGTCTCCAATAGCTGTTCGGCAAATTCTTTACCACTTAATCCCGTACATGATATATCAAGTAAAACAAACATTCCCCCGCGCGGTGTTGAAAAACCCAAATGATTGCTTAAGCGTAATCCGTCGCAAAGTGCGTCCCGCCTTGAAATGAATAAATTCTTAGATTTTTCAATGGTTTGCTGATCTTTAAGGGCAGTAATGGCGGCAGTTTGGACAAATTGATTAACGCCAAATTGTGACGCTTGAGCAAGATCAGTCATGGCCTCAATAAAATGAGGCGGTCCAATGGCCCAACCAAGCCTCCACCCGGTCATGGCGTGGGATTTTGAAAGGCTGTTAATCACAATGGTGCTATTTCTGCATTGCTCAACCCTATAGGCAGAAGTATGTGGGCCATCAAAACAAAGGGCCCAATATACTTCATCAGAAACCAACCAGATTGAGCGCTCGTTACAGAAACAAGCGAGTTCAACAAGGGTTTGTTGATCAAACACAGTCCCGGATGGATTACTAGGTGAGTTAATGAGGATTGCTTTAGTTCTTTCGGTCACACTCGCTTTGATTTTAGCCAAATTCAATTGATAATCATCGGATTTTTCCAAAATAACAGTGACCATTTTGCCGCCACCCGCCGTCACCACAGCAGGATAAGTCGCATAACACGGCTCTAGAACTATAATTTCGTCCCCCTGCTCGGTTAGGCACAAAAATGTAGTGAAGAGCGCCCCCTGAGCACCATTGCATACAATCACACTTTCCGCTTGAACAGCAGACCCGTAAAGAAGTGACGCATGATCCGCAATCGCGCTGCGTAATGTCATTTCCCCAGCGAGCGGCGCATAATGAGTTTTACCGCTTTTTATGGCTTCAAATAAGGCCTCTTGAATGGGTAGTGGTGTATCTAAATCTGGATCACCGATCCCTAAATGAATAATATCTTCCCCTGCCAACATTCTTTTTGAGGCAACATCACCCACATCCCACGCCAGTGAAGAGGGGCCAGAAATTCGTTTGCTCAAACTCGATAGATCACATTTGTCCATAATTTGAAGTT
Organism: uncultured Kordiimonadaceae bacterium; assembly: GCA_937914685.1. Classification (GTDB taxonomy): domain Bacteria; phylum Pseudomonadota; class Alphaproteobacteria; order Sphingomonadales; family Emcibacteraceae; genus Pseudemcibacter. The sequence continues at coordinate 12,694 of CALDNY010000043.1, read as the reverse complement.
ACCCTATGCTCAAAATCATTGAACCCAATCTAAGCCCATATTACGATATCTTTCCTTATCATCGCTCCATCCTTTGCGTACCTTAACAAATATAAACAGATGAACTTTACGATCGAGCAATTCTTGCAATTCTTCACGGGCCAGTTTGCCGATGGCTTTTAAACTTTGGCCCCCATGACCGATAACGATGGCTTTTTGCGAGTCTCTTTCCACATAAATAACCTGTTCAATGCGCACACTACCATCTTTTAATTCGCGCCACCTTTCCGTTTCAATTGTAGCCGCATAAGGAAGTTCTTCATGAAAACGCAGAAAGAATTTCTCGCGGGTGATTTCTGCGGCGAGCATTCGTTCTGAAATATCTGTTAAATGATCCTCAGGATATAACCAAGGGCCATTTGGTAAATAATCACTGATTTTATCCTTTAATTTATCTAAGCCATTGCCCGTTTTTGCCGAAATCATAAATGTTTCTTCAAATGAGCACAGCTCATTTAAATCTGCAGACAAAGCTAGCAAAGTATCACGCTTAATAAGATCAATTTTATTTAGGGCTAAAAGCGTTTTTTTACCACTCGCTTTCAATCCTTCAGCGATAATGCGGGTTGCATCACTAATTTTTGTAGTGGCATCAACCACCAACACCACCGCGTCCGCGTCTGTTGCCCCACTCCAAGCGGCGGCAACCATGGCCCTCTCTAGGCGTTTTTTCGGAGCAAATATGCCGGGCGTATCAACAAAAACCATTTGATCCTTACCGTGAACAGCGACACCAACGAGCCGTGATCTTGTGGTTTGTACCTTATGGGTAACAATGGCAATTTTACTGCCAATAAGAGCATTTAATAATGTTGATTTACCAGCATTAGGCGCACCAAGAAGGGCGACAAAACCACAACTCGTCTCCATATTTTCTGCTGATGTTTTTTTAACTGTCATTTAGATACTTTCAATTGTTTATTTTTTTTCAAGACGCTTTAACATCAATGCTGCTGCTTGTTGCTCCGCTTCTCTTTTTGATAAGCCTTTGGCGACTTCTTGATTTTCACCAGAAATTTTAACGGCAATAGTAAAAGTAGGTTCATGATCTGGACCAGACCTGTCTATGGTTGTATAGACAGGAGTTAACTTTCCCTGCGCCTGAACAAATTCCTGTAACTTCGTCTTAGAATCCCGGGTCGCTACTATATTAATATTAGCCATCTCTAACCAATTAGTGCGGATAAATTTTTCTGCTACTTTGTAACCGCCGTCCATATATATTGCCCCAATAATAGACTCGCACACATCAGCAATAATAGTTTCCCGTGTTCGCCCGCCCGTATCTTCACTACTTTTTGCCATATGGATATATTGGCCTAAGTCAAGATTTTGAGCAACCGTCGCACACGCTTCCTTGCGCACAAGATTGCTAAAGCGGTTTGCAAGCCCCCCTTCATCCACATTAGGATGACGCTCAAACAACCATGTGGCAATAGCAAGTCCAAGCACCCGGTCACCAACAAATTCAAGCCGTTGATAATTTGGGTATCCTTCTAGGCTTGGGTGGGTCAACGCTTTACGTAACAATCCTTCATCCTTGAATTTGTATCCAAGAATTTTATAGAGATGAGAATATTGCCCATTCATTTTTGACACAGAAAATCCATTATTCTAATTACCATGAGCTTGGTACCAATAGCTCTAATTGATTGAAGAGAAAAATCTCTCTCTACGTTCTGCAGGAAACCATTTCCAAAATTGCCAGAGAGCGCTATTATTATCGAAGGATGCGGTAATCCATTTAGCTTTACCAATAATATTTATATCCGGCACGTAACCAACACCGATATTTTTCGGCCAGCGGCTGTCCATTGAGTTATCGCGATTATCACCCATGGCAAAATAATGCCCCTGTGGTACAATAAAAACATCACTGTTATCGGCTCTATTTTGAAAAACACCTTTATCCAAAGTGACATAGCTTTTACCATTGGGCAAAGTTTCCTGATAACGCTGAAATCTTTCCTCGTAACCATATCCATCAAGGCGCACATAATCATCAAGGCGTTTACGCGGTACTTTAACATCATTCAAATATAATTCGCCATTCATGGTTTGAATTTTATCGCCCGGCCTTCCTATAATTCGTTTAATATAATAGGTATCAGGATCCCTAGGCAGACGAAAAACTACCACATCGCCACGTTCTATATCACTGGCAAAAATTCTCCCTGAAATCAGCGGCAGGCTAAAAGGCAATGAGTGTTTCGTAAAACCATATGAAAATTTTGAAACAAGCAAAAAGTCCCCAACCATAAGGTTTTTCAACATAGATTCTGAGGGGATTGAAAAGGGTTGCAGGACTAGTGTTCTAAAAGAAATTGCGATCAGAAAGGCAAAGAAAACTGTTTTAAAAAACTCACCCCATGTTTCTTCATGTTTAGCAGCTTTTTTTGTGGCTTTTTTGCTTAAATTACTTTTACTTGTATCAGTCATAATTTATTAATCACATTATTAAAATATAAATTCTATGGTTATTTTTGTCATAGCAATAGCCTATGGAACATCAAAGCTCAAACATTATTGAAAAATTCCTAGTCATTTGCCCCTTCATTCACTTGGGCCTAACGCTGTAATCATTACAATCGCTTGAGCCATTGGATATTCATCGGTTATAGATAGATCAATTTGTGCCGTCATACCCTTTGGGGTAATTTCTTTCATTCTATCAAGGGCACCGCCTGTCAACATCATAACTGGTGCGCCTAGTGAGTTATTTTCTACGCCCATATCTTTCCAATATACACCTTTTGCAAAGCCGGTTCCTAATGCTTTGGCACAGGCTTCTTTTGCGGCAAATCGTTTGGCAAAATTGGCGGCTTTATTTCCCTTGGACCAACAATATTTTTTTTCAATATCCGTAAAAACCCGATCTACAAAGCGTCCTTCAAAGCGCGAAATGGATTTTTCAATACGGCGAATATCGACCATATCATTGCCTAATCCTATAATTCGCATATGATAATCCTTTTATGGCTTAAGTATGGCATTATCATATAGCGGCGCGACCTTTATCCATTAATCTACGCATTTCTGCTATTGCCTGATCTAATCCGACAAAAATGGCCTCTCCGATTAAAAAGTGACCAATGTTAAATTCACAAAATTCAGGAATCTCAGCAACGGCTTCCACGGTTTGATAATTAAGGCCATGACCCGCGTGAACTTCTAAATCAAGGCTCGCACAATAGGCCGCGCCACTGCGCAATCGTTCCAATTGGTTGACCCTCTTTTCGCCCAAAGCATCAACATAAGCCCCCGTATGGAGCTCAACCTTATCAGCGCCAATTTCTTTAGAGGCTTTAATTTGTCGCACATCTGCATCTATAAATAAACTCACGCTAATGCCCGCCTCCTGTAAGGCGACTATATAAGGTTTTAAATGATCATAACCGCCAATGATATCAAGCCCACCTTCGGTGGTTAATTCTTGACGTTTTTCAGGGACAATACAGGCCGACGCTGGCTTATGACTTATGGCAATGGCTAACATTTCATCAGTTGCGGCCATTTCAAAATTAAGGGGTATATTAATGTGTGCCATCAGACGGGCTATATCTTCATCTTTAATATGGCGCCTATCTTCTCTTAAATGGGCCGTAATACCATCAGCACCGGCCTCTTGTGCCAACAATGCTGCTCTTAATGGGTCAGGTTCAACCCCACCACGGGCATTGCGCACTGTGGCCACATGATCAATATTAACGCCAAGGCGTATTTTATGTAACGGCATTTTATTTGACATTGTGTTTTCTCTGTCTTCTTTTCAAACGATTAATTTTATATTCTGCCACCAGTTTATAAACAGGCCAATAAAATAAAATCCAAACCGAACAACCGACAATAAACCCTCCTAAGAGCATAGGCAAGAATATGCTATGAAGAAACGGCCCAAGGACTTCAAGCGGCGCGTTAACAATATCAACAATAGTAAATTTATTAAACACCAAATTCATTTCATCAATGACGTTCTCGCTACCATCCCAGCCCAAAAGCCAAACACCTAAATTATATGTGATCGGCCAAATGATTGGGAATGTCCACGGGTTGCCAATCGCCGTTCCCATGACTGATGTAAAAATATTGCCGCGCATAATCCATGCCACAATGGCCGCTAGTAAAAAATGAAAACCAATGAATGGTGTAAATGATACCGCCGCCCCACAGGCAAAGCCAGAGGCAATCGCATAGGGTGTTCCGTCAATTCTCGCGATGCGATGATGCATATAACTCGCCGCCCGCCTCCAGCCTGCCGAAGGCCAAAGAAACTCGCGTAGCCTAGCTAATAATGATCTTTTATGTCTACGCTTAAACAGTTTAATACCTCATACTATAAAAATTAAAATCTATTATTTCTTCAAATTCCGACTTCCCGGCTTCACCGCTTCGATTGTTTTTAAACGCTCAGGTAAATTATCAACGTCGTAAGCTGCTATTTCTAAGCCGATAAGGGAGATTAACGGCACACCCACATCAACCTTGCCATTACTGCGGTCTATTAAACAACTAGCGGCCACTACATTTGCGCCATATGATTTTATGGTTTCTATACATTCCCTTGAGGACAGGCCCGTGGTCACAATATCTTCTGCCATCAACACATTGGCACCTTTGGGGATTTCAAATCCGCGTCTCACTTCAAATTGACCATCCACACGTTCGGTAAAAATAGAAACAACCCCAAGCTGGCGACCCATTTCATAACCAACAACCACACCGCCCATAGCGGGCGAAATAACCATATCAATTTTATCTTCGATATTGAGGGTGATTTTTTCTGCAAGTGCCGCACATAACCGTGCCCCGCGCGCAGGGTCCATCATCACGCGCGCACATTGAAGATACATTTCGCTATGAAGCCCAGATGACAATAAAAAATGCCCCTCTAATAGTGCTTTTGCTTCTTTAAACTCATTTAAAACGTCTTGTTTATTCATCATCATCTCTCATGTTTTTCTTAGACTATTCAACTAAAGGCCCGTTCAACTGAATTAACATAATTGCTGGCTCGTAAAGCGGCAATGATACTAGTCAGATGTTTAACATCTCTCACCTCAAGATCAAGCTCAATTCGAAAATTATCTGGCGATCTTTCGTTTAACTTAATATTGCTGACATTTCCTTGATCTTGGGCAATAAGTGACAATATATTGACCAAAGATCCTGTTTCATGTTTAAGAGAAATATCAATTCGAGCGACAAAAATTTCCTGGTTTTTTTCAGGACTAATCCAAGACAAATCAAGCCACACTTCAGGCGCGTCTGTATAAACATCCAATGCTTCACAATCAATTGTATGGACCATTATGCCTTTACCGGAGGCGACAATGCCAATAATTCTATCGCCAGGAAGTGGATGACAACATTTTGATATATAAACAGGAAGACCCGGGCTAAGTCCTTTAATGGGCAATTGGTTATCACCTGCTTTATGGGCACGTTTTTTATCAATAACTATGGTATTTATGGAAGCGGTTGTTTCTTTATTCTTTATAGCTGGGAAGATAATTTCAAGCACTGCCCTATCAGACATTTCACCAGAACCAACCATTTCAAAAACATCGTCTGCCTCTTTAAGGTTTAGTTTTTTTACCGCAGAATTAATGGCCTTAAGATTAAATTCACGTTCTTCTTGTTTAAAAGAATGTTTTAAAATTTCTAGGCCAAGTGCAATATATTCAGCTTTTTGTTGTTGACGCGTATAACGGCGAATCGCAGCCTTTGCTTTGCCTGTTACGACAAAATTCTCCCAACTGGCATGGGGTTTTTGCGCCTCTGATCGTAATATTTCCACTTGGTCACCATTAGCAAGAATCCTTTTTAATTGCGCAGGCGCACCATTTACTTTACCACCCACACATGTTTCGCCAACTATAGTGTGAACCGCATAGGCAAAATCAACAACTGTAGCACCAATAGGAAGATTAATAAGCTCTCCTTTTGGCGTAAAGCAGAATACCTGATTTTGATACATGGCAATTTTTGTATGTTCCAAAAATTCTTCAGGATCGGCAGTATGTTCTAATATCTCTAATATATCTTGTAGCCAGCGATAATGAACCCCGTCTTTTTTCGAAGCGTCATTTTTATATCGCCAATGAGCCGCCACCCCTTTTTCAGCAATGATATCCATTTCTGTAGAACGAATTTGAATTTCAATTCTTTTGCGCTGTGGGCCGATAACAACAGTATGAATAGACTGGTATCCATTGGGTTTGGGCATGGAAATATAATCTTTAAGCAATCCCGGCACCGCAGGCCATACCGTATGAATGAGCCCTAAAGCCTTATAACATTGCTCCACATCATCAACAATAACCCGAAAAGCAAATAAATCTGCTTGATTTTCCAAACTCACATTGCGGAATGTTATTTTTTTCCATATGGAATAAGGCTGTTTGCGTCGTCCAACGACTTCGGCTTCAAGAAAATTTTTAGAGAATATACTTTCAAGATCGTGGATCACTTTATCACGGACATTGTCCGTATTTAAATATAGATAATCAAGCCTCTTCATAATACTTTCATAGGCTTGCGGGTAAACATGAGGGAAGGCTAAATCCTCAAGTTCATTCATCAATTCCTGCATTCCGATCCGTTCGGCAAGAGGGGCATAGATATCTAGTGTTTCCCTTGAAATTCGCGCTCTTTTTTCCGAGTTTTTAATATGGTGTAGAGTGCGCATATTATGAAGTCTGTCTGCAAGTTTAACCAGAAGAACACGAATGTCATCGGACATAGCCAGAAAAAATTTGCGAAAATTTTCCGCCTGCTTTGATGTTTCAGAGGTATATTCAAGTTCAGATAGTTTTGTGACACCATCAACCATTTTAGCGATGTCAGCTCCGAACAATTCTTCTATTTGCTCATAAGTAGCAACCGTATCTTCGATAGTATCATGAAGTAACGCGGTCACAATAGTATCACAATCAAGTTGCATGGCCGTTAAAATACCGGCCACTTCCAAAGGATGAGAAAAATAAGGGTCCCCACTGGCTCTAGTTTGTGTACCGTGCGCCTTCATAGAAAAAACATAAGCTCGATTTAGACGCATTTCATCTAGATCGGGGTCATAAGATTTAACCATTTCAATGAGTTCGTATTGGCGTATCACAAACTTTATTCCATCTTAGCGCTATCAATTTAATTATATTATTAACACTGTACAAAAAAAGGCTTGCAGAGGATACCTCAAACAAGCCTTTTTTAAAAAAAATATGAAGCCTCTTACTCTTCAGATGACCCTGTATCATCTAGAGTGTTTTTTTCGCCATCATCCGCCTTTAAAGCTTCGGCCTTAGCCACGTCCGCTTTTACGGACATTGCTACTTTAGCAAGGTTATCAGCGGTCATGTCTTGATTATTTTCTGAAAGTTTTTGTTCAGCAAGCAACAGTGAAATATCATCATCTTCCGGTTCATCAACTTCTACATGTTTTTGAAGGCCATAAAGAACAGCTTCCTTAAGACTATCAACCGCGATTGTAGCCTCTGCGATCTCACGAAGAGCGACCACAGGGTTTTTATCATTATCGCGCTCAACAGTGATCGGCGCACCCGCAGAAATCTGACGCGCACGTCGCGCGGCCAATAACACAAGGTCAAAACGGTTTGAGACTTTATCTCCACAATCTTCAACGGTAACGCGTGCCATCTGCACTATCTCCAGATTAATAAAAAAAATTAATATAAAATAAGTGTGGGCTTATACAATTCTTAAAGCTTTATGTAAAGGCGATATATACTATATTTCAGCCTTTTTCTCACAAAAGCCTAACTATTGCATTCCCTGAATGCTCATTTAACAAATTTTGCGCTGTTTTATGCAATACTGGGTGTTGCCATTCTTTATGAATGTCGCAAAGAGGAATCAGTACAAAATCCCTTTCATGCATGCGCCCATGGGGAATTACAGGCTGGTCTGACATTATTTCCTTTGATTTTTTTAACCATGTTTCCTGATCTGGAAATATTTCGTCATTATAACTTAAAAGATCAAGATCAATAATACGAGCTTCCCAGCGTTGGCGCCGGGTGCGGCCTAAATTCAATTCTATTTCATGTAATATTTTAAGTAATTCCAGTGCTTCGTGATTGGTTTTTACAGAAATAACAGCATTGACGAACCATGGTTGGTCTGACTTAGGCACGGGCTCTGTCTGATAAAAATTGGAAACTGCAATAATTTCAACTTGATAGTTTGCTAATTGCTCAATTGCCGCTTCTAAAATTTTTTTAGAGCTGTTATATTGCGGCGTCGTCAAATTGCTACCTAATCCAATTAAAATCATACTAACCATCTTTATATTTTTTAACTCTCAGCCAAGTGAATATCCTGAATTTTATAAAATAATCCAGTATTATTTTCATTTTCCTAAAAATATGTTATTATCAATCCCATATTTTAATTTATATTTTAGGAATTTATAATGCTCTTTTACCCCGATGAAACATTGGCTATTTTTATTGACGGCTCCAACCTTTTTGCCACCGCAAAAACCTTAAATTTCGATATAGATTATAGTAATTTACGCAATTTCTTTGCCAAGAGAAGCAGGTTATTACGCGCCAATTATTACACAGCACTTATCGAGGATGCGGAATATTCGCCTCTTCGCCCCTTAGTCGATTGGCTCGATTATAACGGTTACACTATGATAACCAAGCCGACCAAAGAATTCACAGACAGCAAAGGGGAACGAAAAATAAAGGGAAATATGGATATGGAACTGGCTATTGATATGATGGGCATGGCTGAACATGTGGATCATATGGTGCTTTTTTCAGGAGACGGTGACTTTCGACGCCTCGTCGAAGCGGTGCAAAGAAAAGGTGTTCGCGTCTCCGTGGTCAGCAGCACAAAAACAAATCCCCCCATGGTCGCAGACGAACTAAGACGTCAAGCGGATAGTTTTATTGAACTATCACAAATGCATGACGCCTTTGGCAGGCAAGCAGGTTCCAATCCAGAAGAAAACCAGTTTCCTAATCATAAACAAGATGAATAAGACTTAAAAATCCCATACCTATGATGAAGACTAAGATTAAGACTATGACTATGATTAATACTATGATTAAAAAAAATCTAGTGGCCCTTCCCGGTAATGCTCCCCTTAATTGCGCATTATGTCCACGGCTTGTTGATTTTAGAAAAACAAACCAGCAACAATATCCTGATTTTTTTAATGGCCCCGTTCCCGCCTTTGGCGATAAAAAGGCTGAACTTTTGATCATCGGCTTAGCGCCTGGGTTAAAAGGTGCTAACCGTACAGGGCGGCCTTTTACGGGGGATTACGCAGGGGATCTTCTCTATCCTACTTTGATAAAGTTTAATTTCGCGCTTGGCAATTACGGCGCAAATATTGATGATGGACTTACACTTAATAATGCCATTATCACCAATGCGGTCCGCTGTGTACCCCCTCAAAACAAAACCATCGGCTCAGAAGATGCTAATTGTCGACCTTATTTAATTGAGCAAATTAATAAATTGCCGACCATTCGCATTTTACTGGCTCTGGGACATGTCGCTCACAATGCTGTTTTATCGACCTTTGATATTAAAAAATCAGCTTTTAAATTCGCTCATAATAAAAGACACAAACTTCCCAATGAACTGATGCTGATTGATAGCTATCATTGTTCACGCTACAATACCAATACCAAACGATTGAGTGTGCAGATGTTTGAGGATATATTTGAAAATATAAATGATTTTTTAAAGAGGCCGTCTTCATGAAAATATTCTTTTGTGTGTTTATTGTATGGCTCACCTGTTCAAATTTAACATTCGGCCAAAGCCGTTTTGACAAGGTAGAGATCAAAACGATTAAAGTGGCTGATGGTTTATATGTGATGATGGGCGACGGCGGCAATATGGGCTTATCCATAGGCCAAGACGGTGTTTTTCTTATTGATGATCAATATGCCCCGTTGAGCCCTAAAATTATTGAAGCGATTGCTAAACTTACTGATAAAAAAATACATTTCATATTCAACACTCACTATCACGATGATCATACGGGCGGAAATGAAAACCTTGGGAAAATGAACATCGATATAGTCGCCCATGAGGACGTTTATAAAAGATTAAGCCATAAACTACAAAAAGAAGGACTTCCGATCATAACGTTTAATGATCAGCTTAGCTTTCATATGAACGGTTTAAATATCCGCAGTAAATTTTATGCCCACGGCCACACAGATAGCGACAGCGTTATTTATTTTGATAATAAGAATGTTATCCATATGGGCGATCTTTTTGAAAATAGCGGCTATCCCTATATTGACCTTGAGGCGAGTGGCTCATTTATCGGCATAATAAACGCGCTAGAGGATATATTGAAAAATATTGATAATACGACTATTATAATCCCCGGACATGGCTTAATAGCCAATAAAGATGATCTTAAAACTTATAGTGATACATTAAAAGAAATTTATAACCTTTTATTACCACTAGCTAAAAATAAAATTTCTATAGAGGAAGTTGTCAAACTTAATCTTCTAGAAAAATATAATGAACGCTGGGGACATGGGGATATAAGACCACAAACATTTCTAAAAATAGCCTATGCTAGCATTTTAAATAAAGTTAATAATCAATAGAAACATATCAAAGGGACATATTATGAAAAAGACACTTCTCACTTCCGCTTTTGCACTTCTCTATTCAACTGGTGTATTTGCCCAAGATTTTGATAAAGTAGAAATCACTACAATAAAAGTTACCGATGATATTTATATGATGATGGGCGCAGGGGGAAACCTTGGACTATCGATTGGTGAGGATGGTGTTTTTCTTATTGATGACCAATATGCACCTTTGACCACAAAAATTCTTGCCGCTATTGAAAAACTATCAACCGATGATATTCATTTTCTATTTAACACCCATTATCACGGCGATCATACGGGTGGTAATGAAAATCTTGGTGATAAAGGCATTAATATTATTGCCCATGATAATGTTTATACGCGCCTTGATGATGGTAAAATGAAAACTGGCATGCCGATCATTACTTTTAATGATAAACTAACCTTTCACATGAATGGTATCGAGATTAAAACAGAACATTATCATAGTGCCCATACCGACGGTGATAGCGTTGTTTATTTTAAAGGTAAAAATGTCATTCATATGGGGGATATAGTTTTTAACGAAGCCTATCCTTACGTAGATGTGCCTGGTGGTGGATCATTCAAAGGGGTTCTTGCGGCTGTAAAAGACACATTGGGACGCATTGATGATGAAACACAGGTTATTCCGGGTCACGGCCCGCTGACAAATAAAGCTGGATTGCAAATTTATTATGATGTCTTAATGGATATCCAAAATATTTTAACGCCAATTGCCAAGCAAGGTCTATCCCTTGAAGCTGCTAAAAAATTAAAACCCCTTAATAAATATGATGATGATTACGGCCAAGGTTTTATGGATCCTGATACCTTTATCTCTATCGTTTATATGGATATTTTTGATAATTTGGATAAATAAAAACGGCAAAAAATATACATTTCTATTAGCTTAAAGCCCTATTCAGTTTGAGTTCAGCTAGCATCCCTATAATGGTTTACAGGTGAGTGGGTCTATTAATTTTAAAAAAGGAATAGATTATGAGTATTTTGAACAAGTTCTTAAAAAGCACCGCAACGATCACTGGATTGGTTGCCCTTAGCTTAATAACCATCCCTGTGGCAGAGGCCAACGATGGCCGTGGCAAAGATAAGGTTTTTAAAAATGGTTCAAACGGTAGCTTTAAAAATAGAAGCAACCGCGCCCAATCTAAACAAAACGCCAAATCTAAACAAAATCATAGTGGCGCCCTTCAAGTTATCGTTAATAATAACAGAGGCAGCCACAACGGATCTTATGGCTATAATAGAGGCAACCACAACGCATCTTATAACTATGATAGTGGACGCCACAACCGATCTTCTTATAACATTAGTGGTCGTTATAACGCCCCCTCTTATCGCAATTCAAACAACAGATCTCATTACAGATATGGTGGCAATAACAGCAGCTCATTCTTCACAGGATTAGTCGGTGGTGCCATTTTATATTCCGCATTTAACAACAATAATAATTATAATTATAATTACGGATATTCCAATTATGGTTATCCTAACTACAGCTATTCTAATTATGGCTACGGCACTAATTACCGTTCTTATAGACCAAATACAAATGTTGTTTATGTAGATAGACCTGTAGTTCAACAAGTTCCTGTTTATGTTGCCCAACCACAAGCTCCTGCATATCCTGCGCAAACTCAACAGCAGGCCAATGATAATAGCTGCTTGCAAACCAGGGAATATACATCAGAGATAAATATTGGTGGCCAAACTGTTCCGGCTTATGGCCAAGCGTGCCTACAACCAGATGGCAGTTGGAAATTTGGCGAAGCGATCCCTGTCCCGAATTTTTAAAATAATTGTCCAACTAATATAAGAAATACCTGCCAATGGCGGGTATTTTTTTAGGCAAAGCAAAAAAAGCTATTGAACATTGCTAATCCGATTGCTTTAACAGCCGTTCTTTTTGACGGTTCCAGTCTTTTTCTTTATCGGAGGCGCGTTTATCATGTAGTTTTTTACCGCGGGCAAGACCAAGCATTACTTTTGCTTTATTCTTGTCATTAAAATAAAGT
>CALDNY010000042.1 GCA_937914685.1 uncultured Kordiimonadaceae bacterium | reverse complement strand
ATGCTGTTTTGGTTGTTTATATTAGTGGATTTTTGTGCTTTTTTGTCGATTTTTTATTCACCGTCACTAGCAAAAATGGGTGATATGGTCTATCTAGTGATAGCAATTGTGCCATTGTTGGCAGTTTTGCTTTGTTTTTATCAGAAAACAAATAAGTTATATAAACATTAAGTTTTTTTGGATTATAATGATTTTATTAAAAATTTATTTGTCTAAAGAGTTTTTGTAAGCGGAATTTTACATGCGGTTGTTGAGTTTAATATTGTTACTTTCTTTTTCTTTTACGTCGTTTCTGTTTGCGGCGTCGGTCGAGGATATCGTCGCTGATTTTGAAAGTGATTTTAAAGAGCAGCTTGATGAGAACAAAGTTCCCGGTGGTGCTTATGCCATCATTAAAGGTAATAAAATTATCGCCATGCATGGCTATGGAGTGCGGGCCTTAGGCAGCACGGAGCCTGTTAATGTTGACACGGTCTTTAGGTTAGCCAGCGTTTCCAAAACATTTGCAGCGGGTTTAACGGCGCAGCTTGTCGATGAGCATAAAATAAATTGGGATGATAAAATTGTCGATTTTGTGCCGGAATTTCGCTTTAAATCAAAAAAATATTCATCAGCCCTAACCATAAACCATATTATGAGCCAGAGCTCTAGTTTAGTCCATAATGCCTATGATAATTTGGTGGAAGCCAATTATTCCATGCCAAGAATTATTGATAAATTTAAAGATATTGATCCTAGTTGCCGTCTTGGAAAATGTTATGGTTATCAAAATGTACTTTATAGCTTGATCCAGCCCGTGCTCGAAAAGGCTACGTCGTCCACTTATTCCAATTTAATGTCTAATCATATTTTTGATCCGTTAAAAATGGATCATTCGTCCCTTGGTTATGAAGCATTCATGGAAACAAACAATCATGCAGCGCCCCATGTTTTTACCAAAAAGGGTTGGATTAAAATCAAAGTAAAACCAAACTATTATAAAATTTTACCGGCGGCGGGTGTTAATGCCAGTGTTGCCGATATGTCCAAATGGATGATGGCGCAAATGGGCTATTTCCCAGATGCTTATTCAGAAGATGTGATTGATACGGTAACGACAAAACGCATTCGTACCCGAAAAGAAATGCTCAAAAGAAATTGGAAACCGCTGCTTAAAAATGCTTATTATGGTTACGGGTGGCGTATTTATAATGTGGGCGGAGAAGAACTGATTTATCATGGTGGTTCTGTTTCAGGGTTTCGTTCGGAAGTTGCTTATTCTAAAGATAAAGACCTCGCTTTGGTTATTTTGCTTAATGCAGAAACGCGGGTTGGCAGTGATTTAAATGCTCATTTTTGGGCGCAAATATTTAAACCTGAACCTAAAGTCAAACAGGTGGTAAAACTGTCTCAGCCAACGATGGTAACCGCTCGTGTTTCATATATGGTTCCGCGTAATAAACCTTCCTCTGTTCCTTCCACTAAATGATAATTGACCAATGAGAATAATATTAGCGCCGATGGAAGGTGTGGTTGATTATGCTATGCGAGATATCCTGACAAAATCAGGTGCCTATGATCATGCGGTGACGGAGTTTATTCGTATTAACACGCAAAAATTACCAAAATCAGTATTTTATAAATATTGCCCTGAACTTCTGCACGGCGGTAATACCCAATCGGGAACACCTGTTTATGTGCAACTGCTTGGTCAGCATTGTGATCCTATGGCTGAAAATGCCGCTTTCGCTGCTAGTCTTGGTGCGCCGGGCATTGATTTAAATTTTGGCTGCCCCGCTAAAACCGTCAATAAAAGTATGGGCGGGTCTATATTACTTCAATTTCCAGATCAAATTCATAATATAGTGAAGGCGGTCAGGGCCGGCGTTCCAAAAAATATTCCCGTTACTGTAAAAATGCGTCTTGGTTATCATGATAAAACATTGGCCATTGAAAACGCACTGGCTATTGAGGAGGCGGGGGCAACGGGTCTTGCGGTTCATGCGCGGACAAAAATCGAAGGCTATAAACCGCCCGCCCACTGGCAATGGATCGCAAAAATCGGTGAACAGGTAAATATTCCTATAGTTGCTAACGGTGATATTTGGTCGTTAAAAGATGCTGTTGAGTGTCGTAAAATTTCCAATTGCTCTGATATTATGATCGGGCGCGGTGGTCTATCGTTACCGAACCTTGCGGATGTAATAAAAAATGATACGGCGCCATTATCATGGCCTGACGTTTGTAGGCTCCTTATAAGCTATAGCAAATATCAGCGTGATGATAAAAAAACTAATTTTTTACCGAGCCGAATAAAGCAATGGTTCTCTTATTTGCAAAGACAATATCCACAGGCACAAGGCGTTTTTAAAGAAATTAAAACTCATAAAGAGTTAGCCCATATCACCTCGATCATTGCTCGGGATTTGTGATAGAAATTATCTATATTACGCATTAATATTATTAATTTTAT
This sequence comes from uncultured Kordiimonadaceae bacterium, assembly GCA_937914685.1. Lineage (GTDB taxonomy): Bacteria > Pseudomonadota > Alphaproteobacteria > Sphingomonadales > Emcibacteraceae > Pseudemcibacter. The sequence goes on along the minus strand of CALDNY010000042.1, from coordinate 1,719 downwards.
CTATGCTGTTTTTTTTGCTATCCTGCTAATAATTAAATAAAGCGATGAGTGAAATATGAGCCTATTAAAATCTAATATTGATATTCTATCAGCTGATTTTGCCGCTAATAAAGGCAAGATGGAAAGTTTAGTTGCTGATTTAAAAGAGAAAATAACCATTATAGAACGTGGTGGCGGGGAAAAATATCGAAGCCGTCATGTCGGGCGGGGCAAGTTATTAGCGCGAGATCGCATCAGACGCCTGCTTGATAAGGGCAGTGCTTTTCTAGAATTTTCCCAATTAGCGGCTTATGATGTTTATGATATGGATGTGCCAGCGGCGGGTATAATCACAGGTATTGGCCGTATATCGGGGCTTGAATGTGTGATTATTTGCAATGATGCGACGGTTAAGGGGGGAACTTATTTTCCCCTGACTGTTAAAAAACATCTTCGCGCCCAAGAAATCGCTGCGCAAAATAATTTACCGTGCATTTATCTTGTCGATAGTGGTGGTGCAAATTTACCCAATCAAGACGAAGTTTTCCCTGATCGCGATCATTTTGGCCGCATTTTTTATAATCAAGCCAACATGTCGGCACAGAATATTCCTCAAATTGCCGTGGTTATGGGTTCCTGTACGGCGGGTGGTGCGTATGTTCCGGCAATGAGCGATGAAAATGTTATCGTAAAAGAACAAGGAACAATATTTTTGGCGGGTCCGCCCTTGGTTAAGGCGGCGACAGGTGAGATTGTCAGTGCCGAAGATCTAGGCGGCGCGGATGTGCATACACGCATATCAGGGGTGGCGGATCATTTGGCGGATGATGATAATCATGCCTTAGAGATTACGCGCTCTATTGTCAGCAATCTTAATATATCTAAGCATCATGAGCTTAATATGATAGAGGCGGTTGAGCCTATTTATGATCCAGAACAAATGCATGGCATTATCCCAAGTGACAGTAAAACCCCCTATGATGTCAGGGAAGTGATCGCCAGAATTGTTGATAATAGCGAATTTGATGAATTTAAAAAACGTTATGGTACGACCCTTGTATGTGGATATGCTCATGTTTATGGAATGCCTGTTGGGATTATTGCTAATAACGGTGTTTTATTTTCACAATCCGCTCTTAAGGGGGCGCATTTTATCGAGCTTTGCGCCGCTCGGAAAATTCCGTTGGTATTTTTGCAAAATATAACAGGTTTTATGGTCGGTCAAAAATATGAAAGCGGTGGCATTGCCCGCGACGGTGCTAAGATGGTGACGGCAGTCTCTTGTGCGCAAGTGCCGAAATTCACTTTCATCATTGGTGGTTCGTTCGGCGCGGGTAATTATGGCATGTGTGGTAGGGCCTATAATCCGCGTTTTTTATGGATGTGGCCTAATGCCCGTATTTCAGTGATGGGCGGCGAACAAGCCGCAGGCGTGCTTGCCAGTGTTAAACGGGACGGTATCGAAAGACAGGGCGAAAAATGGTCTGCTAAGCAAGAGGCGGATTTTAAGAAGCCAATTATAGATCAATATGAAACTCAAGGGCATCCCTATTATTCTTCAGCGAGGCTTTGGGATGATGGTATCATTGATCCTGCTGATACACGCCGTGTACTCGGCCTTTCCTTATCGGCGAGCCTTAATGCGCCTATCAAAGACACTAAATTTGGTATTTTCAGGATGTAATTGATGACAATTTTATTTGAAAAATTTAAAAATGGTGTGGCAAAAATCACTTTAAA